>QOQC01000005.1 GCA_003331365.1 Flavobacteriales bacterium
TAACCAACTAACATCTTTGGACATCTCTAACAATACTGCTCTAACTTTATTATCGTTTAGTAATAACCAAATAATATCTTTGGATTTATCTAATAATACTTTTTTAACAGATTTATATTGTGAGTATAACCAACTAACATCTTTGGATGTGTCAAATAATACTGTTTTAATTAGATTACATTGTTTTTTCAATCAACTAGAGTGTTTAAATATTAAAAATGGAAACAACATCAATATGATTATTTTTTTGGCAGATGCCAACCCAAACCTTACTTGCATTGAAGTTGATGATGCCGATTGGGCTCAAGTAAATTGGTTATCTTTTGTAGACCCGCAAGTATCATTTAGCGAAGATTGTGGAGATGACTGCTCTTCATCAACCGTAATAATAAACGAACTATCCACCTCTAAAAACCTCATCCAAATACTTGATATGATGGGTAGAGAAACCACTTTTAAACCAAATACACCTCTTATCTATGTCTATGATGATGGGAGTATAGAGAAGGTGTTTAGTGTGGAGTATTAGTCTTCGTGTTTATCTAAATCTTAACCTTTGCCGTTATCGGTTTATCCGTGTATTAGTGGTTTCAGAGTTGTGTTTTTGTAAATAGCAATTAAGTTAATTATCTTAGTTATGCTAAAAACTAATACTCTTCATCATGAAAATAATACTACTATTTTTATCCGTCTTTTTATCTGCTACTCTGTTTGGGCAGAATGTCTATATACCTGATGCTAATTTTAAGGCGTGTTTAGTTGGGAACAGTGAGATTAATGCGAATGGTGATACAGAGATACAAGTGAGTGAGGCAAGTGTCTTTAATGGAGCAATTGATTGTTGGCTTCAGAATATTTCCGACCTAACAGGTATTGAAGCTTTTACTGCTTTAACTGATTTAAATTGTCGACAGAATCAACTTACAAGTCTTGATGTTAGTCAAAATACTGCTTTAACCGTGTTGCTGTGTGGGTCTAATCAACTCACAAATCTTGATGTAAGTGAAAATATTGCTTTAGAAGATTTAAATTGTGGAAGTAATCAACTTACAAGTCTTGATTTGAGTCAGAATACTGTTTTAGAATCTTTTGTGTGTTCTGGAAATCAATTTACAAGTCTTGATGTTAGTCAGCATACTGATTTAACCGTGTTGGGATGTGCGAATAATCAACTCTCAAGTCTTGATGTAAGTCAGAATACTGCTTTACAATATTTAGGTTGTGGAGGCAATCAACTTATAAGCTTAGATGTAAGTCAGAATACTGCTTTAGAATCTTTAAGTTGTGGACTTAATCAACTTACAAGTCTTGATGTAAGTGAAAATATTGCTTTGGAATTGTTGTATTGTTATAATACTCAACTTACAAGTCTTGATTTGAGTCAGAATACTGCTTTAGAAGTTTTATATTGTCATGAGAGTCAACTTACAAGTCTTGATTTGAGTCAGAATAATGCTTTAGAAAGATTATGGTGTTATGAGAATCAACTTACTTGTTTGAATTTGGCGAATGGAAATAATATCAATTTTATCGGACTTCAGTTTCGCGCATATGATAACCCTAACCTTAATTGCATTGAAGTAGATGATTACGCTTGGTCAACTGCAAATTGGACAGCTGTAGATTCACAAGTATCATTCAGCAAAGACTGCAACAACGATTGTTCAAACATATCAAGTCTAAACGAACTAACCACCTCCAAGAACCTCATCCAAATACTTGACCTAATTGGTCGTGAGACTTCATTTAAACCCAATACACCTCTTATCTATGTATATGATGATGGGAGTACAGAGAAGGTGTTTAGTTTGGATTATTAATCCGTGTTTTCGTGTCATTGTATTTATACGCTATCTAATTCTATTATAGTTTAATTCCTATAAAGAATGTCTGAATGATGCTGATTTATACTATTTGTAAGCCATTGACCGCTTATATCAATGATTTGTTGGTTTATTAGGATATTTCGTAGACTGTAGATGTCTCGTAGGTTTTCATAAAAGGTGTTCGATAATGGAATGGTTATGGGTACAAGAGAGGAGACTTTTTCACAAGAGTCTCCTTTTTTATTTATTCAAGTCATTATTGTAATACCATGTAATCATATATTTTCACAAATAAATATCCTTTTTTAAGTGGTTTTTTATACTAAACAATTAGAACTTCATTATTAAATAAATAGATTTGCGGTATTAAATGGGTGATGGAATCTTTATTTCTTGTGAAAATATCATTGGCACAAATTCAAAAAAGGGACAAAGTGCTGTCATCTAAATTAGTCAGTAAAAATATCGAAATTCGATTCAAATGAGAGTTATTGTTACAGGGCCAGATGGTGTTTTAGGTAGTAATCTTGTACGAGAATTAATTGAAAGAGATTATATAGTAAGTGTATTGCTTCTTGAAGGAACCACTTCAAAAACGCTTGATGGACTCGATATTAATAAGTTTTATGGGAATATACTTGATAAAGATTCTCTAAATAATGCATTCAGTGGTCACGACGTTGTAATACATTGTGCAGCGTCCACGAGTATATATCCAGCAAGAGATCCTTTTATTAATAAGGTGAATATTGAAGGAACTGAAAATGTCATACAAGCCATTAAAGACAACAACGTAAAACGTCTTGTTTATGTTGGAACTGCCAATTCATTTGGTAATGGAAGCTCATTAAATGAGCTTGGAGATGAAACCAACGAATATACGGCACATAAATATGGTCTGGATTACATGGACTCCAAAAAGAAGGCGCAAGATTTATTGCTTGATGCGGTAAAAAATGATGGCCTTCCCGCGATTGTAGTGAATCCAACCTTTATGATTGGTCCTTATGACTCGAAGCCAAGTTCCGGAACCATGGTTTTAGCCATCTACAATGGGAAAGTACCAGGTTATACTCATGGGGGGAAGAACTACATAGCGGTTAAGGATGCCGCAGTGGCCATAGCCAATGGAATAACTATGGGAAGAATAGGTGAGTGCTATATTCTCGGAAATGAAAACTTGTCTTATAAAGATGCCTTCGAGAAAATTGCTCAATCCATTGGAGGAAAAGCACCTAAACTTGGAATGGCCAATACAATTATGAGGGCCTATGGAGGCATCAATTCATTCCTTGCCAAAATGTTTCGATATAAACCAGCAGTTACAAAAGAATTGGCGGCCATTTCATGTGATAATTTTTACTATTCAGCAGATAAAGCCAGAAAAGAACTTCATTTACCTAGCACTCCAATGGAGGTGGCTTTTAAGGAATGTTTTCAGTGGTACAAAGACAATGGATATTTAAATAAGAAATAAAATGTACGAATACTTGCCAATAGACCTTTCATGGGGGGAGGGCGAAATGAGGGTTTTTCTACCTATAGTGACGGCGCTCATATTCTTTGTGATTTACTGGTTCACCGCTCAATCAGAAAAAATAAGATCCTACTTTTATAATAAGTATGATCAAGATGTTGCTTCTGTCAAACATATCTTTTTCACGAAATATTTCGGTTTTATTTCAATGGGTATCGCTCCAACAATTCTATGTCTAATACTCATTCCAGAAATCAGCCTGGCCGATTACGGATTAACTTTTATTCCTAAAACCACAATGTTTACTGTATGGTGGACATTAGGCCTATGCGTCTTAGTCATTCCATTAGCCACTTTTAGCGCAAGAAAACCAAAGAACTTGGTTAATTATCCTCAAATAAGAGCCAAGAATTGGAACCGAAGCATTCTTTTTAAAAATCTACTCGGTTGGGCATTATATTTATTTGGTTATGAATTTTTGTTTAGGGGGGTATTATTTGTTCCTTTGATAGAACCATTGGGAATTTGGACTGCAATTGCTATAAATACCGCACTCTATTCAGCGACACATATTCCAAAAGGGTTGGATGAAACCATTGGAGCGATTCCATTAGGGATTGTCCTATGTCTTCTAACTGCTGCCTCTGGTACTATTTGGATTGCCTTTATAGTACACGTTGCCATGGCATGGACAAACAGCTTAACAGCACTTAGGTTCCATCCAGAGATAAATTACAATAAGGCGAAATAGTTGGATAAAAAAAAGCTAAACATCTATCTCATTAGAGGCCTGACAAGAGAGTCAGGTCACTGGGGAGATTTTGTCAATTTGCTTGAATCACAATTGCCAGAAGCGAAGATACATTTAATGGACCTTCCGGGGTCTGGGATTTACTACAGGATTAATGCTCCTTCTAGTTTAAAAAAGATGGTCGATTTCATGCGCAATGAAATGATTGATAAAATCAATCCTGAAGAGCACAACATTATTTTTGCCACCTCTCTAGCCGGTATGCTAGCGACCGAATGGACTATCAGCTACAAAAATGATTTTGACGCACTAATTATGGTCAACTCAAGTTTTAAAGGTTTATGTTCAACAAATGAACGAGTGAACAAGTCTGTTCGAGGCGATATGCTTAGAATTCTTTTAACCAAAAACATTAAGAAGCGGGAACGATTAATTATAAAGGTAAATTCAAACAAGTCGTTTATGGTTGATAAACTTTTGGACACCTGGGTTTCGATTCAAAAGAAACGTAAAATGTCGAGGATAAATATCTTCAGACAAACACTTGCAGGAATGAGGTACAATTTAAATGGGGAAAAACCACAAATTCCCATTCTTGTTATTGGATCAAAAGGGGATAGAATGGTTTCACCATCTTGTATTGAAAAACTACACAAGCATTTTGGAGGAGATTTGATTTGGCACCCTACTTCAGGTCATGGACTACCATTAGATGAGCCCGAATGGCTGAGTGATATTGTAGCCAATTGGTCTAGAGAAAGTTTCAATAATATTAAGAAAAAATAGCATGAGCATTTTTATAACTGGAGGAACAGGATATATAGGAGCAAATTTATTGAACAAACTGACAAATTCAGATGAAACAATTCATGTTCTGGTAAGATCTAAGGAAAAAGCCTCTGATATCGAGCATCCAAATGTCACTATTTTTGAAGGTGACATCATGAACAAAGAGTCAATTAAGGATGCCATGCATGGTTGCAGTAAAGTGTATCACCTAGCTGCATTTGCAAAGGTTTGGGCTAAAGACCCGAAAACTTATTTCGATATTAACGTAACTGCCACGGTGAATGTATTGGAGGTGGCTCAAGAATTAGGGGTCTCGAAAGTCATAGTCACATCTACAGCTGGAGTATATGGTGCATCGGTAAGCGATGACATCACGGAGACTTATGTGCGAGACTTTGACTTCTTCAATGAGTACGAAAGCTCTAAAGCGATCTCTGAATCTAGGATTAAAGATTTTGTTATTGCTGGTCTGGATGTATCTATCGTTTCACCTACACGTGTTTATGGCCCATGTCTTTTTGGCGAACCACAATCCGTGACTCAATTGATTCGAAAATATGTCAAGGGTAAATGGAGAATTATTCCAGGAGATGGGACGAAAATAGGGAATTACGTATATATAGATGACGTTGTAGATGGACATATTCGTGCTATGGAAAAAGGAAAGAAAGGCCATACCTACATTCTAGGAGGAGAAAATCATGACTATAATTCATTCTTTAAAATTTTGGCTATTGAATCGGGGATACATCGAAAAATGATCAAACTTCCCGTTGGTTTTCAGATGATGTTCTCGAGAATACAATTATTGAAAATTCCATTTGGAGGGACGCCTTTAATCACTCCAAAATGGATCGCGAAAGGGAAATACGATTGGAAAGTTGATTCTAGTAAAGCATTAAATGAGCTTGACCTAAAAATAACTTCACTTAATGAAGGAATCAAGAAAACTATTGATTGGCTTGAAGGGTCAGAAACAAATAAAAGGAGTCAATAATGTTTACCAATAAAAGCAAGCCTATTAAAATCATGATTATGCTTGTCGCTTTCATCATTTCTTCGCTTAGCTCTTTTTTTTTATATAAACGACTTATAGTTGAGACTAATATGTTATTGAGCACCCTAATTTTATTCTGCATTACTTGGGCCATTATTTTCTTTCCGTTCATGATCTTTCAAACTTTCAAGTATTTGAGATTTTCTAATAACTACTATTTTAAGCGAAAAATGGAATCTGAATTGTTTTTTAAGTCCATCGGTGTCCCTCTTTTTCGAAAAATACTTATCAATTCCTTCTTCAAGTATTTAAACCGCAGAGTCTACCTGAAAGGCAAGAAAGGAGATAGGTTTATTAAATTTATTGAAGAAACAAAACAGTCCGAAACGTCTCATTTCATTTCACTTGTTATTACTTTGGGAGTTCAGATATTGCTCATTTTGGATTATCGCTTCTATGAATTTTGGATGCTGCTCTTATTTAATGTGTTATTCAACTTGTACCCCATTCTTTTACAAAGGATGAATAGATTTTTAATCGAAAAACGGATAGGAATAAGTCAATAGTTCCATACCTTGCAATAGGTAGATATTTTAAGAATATTCATGAAATTAAATGTACAAACGAGTCATAACCGCTTTAAATGACTTTACTAGATTCAGCTCCAGGTTCTTTTATTTTTTAACAATCACTGCAGGCTTGAAATACCCCTCAATTTGGATGGTGTAGCTTCCTTTGGATAAGGTGCCAAGTGACACTTCGGTTTCTTTTCCGGTAAGTTTTCCTTTCATCACCTGACGTCCTTGTTGGTCAAATATTAAGAAGGTATTATTCATTGGATTCTCAAATTGAATGGAGATGAGGTTTGAGGTTGGGTTGGGATGAATCTGATAGCTGACAAGCTCATTGTGATTCACCAGATTCAGACCTGTAGTATAGATATAGTCGGTTTCAATTAGTGTATTTGAACAGTTCGTAAGATCCGTTGCGAACAAGCTCACAGTATATAATCCGTTTGCGGTGTACTCATGGAATACATCCAAGTTATTGGATTGAATTGTGGTGCCATCACCAAAATCCCACCAGAAATCATAGTCGCTCATGTTGGGAGTGGTATTGGTAAATTGTACGGCAAATGGAGGGGTAGTAAATAATTGCTGGCTTGCACTAAAGCTCAAGCCAAAGTCTTGGTCAATAAAAGTAATCTCTAGTATATCTACCGAGTCGCAGCCGTTGGCCCCCTGTAAAACCTGTGTGTATGTTCCTTCTGTATAAATCAGGTCACCATTCCAGTCGTAAGGCTCTCCACAAAAAGCAGAATCCGCTAAATACGTTGTCGTTCCGGCTAGAGTATTTATGGCCACATATGCAGTATCATAACAATTATCATTAGTAACATAAAGTATTACAGAATCGGTAATTACGTCGGCATAGAAGTGGCTGATGTTTTCAGGAAGTGTACTGGAATAAGATATACCGTCTCCAAATTCCACATAAAAAGAGTCGCCTATACTCGCGCTATAGTCTATAGCAATAACAACAGGAATACAGCCTTGTGTGGGAGTAACATCAAGTGCTGCCGAGATATCATTAATTGCGACCGTAACTGTCGTATCGTGGGCACAGCCAAAATCATCCATCACATTGAAGGTATAACTGGCATTATTGGTCTCAGGGGCAACAATTAAAGCTGTATCCCCAATATTTTCAATAATGGTCGCATTGGTAGACCACCAAGCTGAATCTATTGTGTTTTGATAGCCCGAAATCTCAACGGTTGAGGCAGAAAAATCGAGTCCCCAGCCAAAAATATGCCCGTCATCAATGCTCAAGTTATCCTGAACAAAAAGTGTCCATTCGCCATTAAAAGGACAGCCTGCAAAACCCGCAAAAGAGCTTTCAGGTTGGTAAACATATGTCGGATCCACCGAAGGGTTTCCATTTCCAAAGTTTAATGCAGGAATGGTGTTGCCCCAGTTTTGTGACATGGGCCCTAAATCGTTAAGAACGGAGCTGAAGCAATATTCCCATCCTTCCCCGGGGCCGCCACCGCCCGCATCATCAATCGGGTCGCCCAAATACGTACCGCCACCACTGTTACCTCCAGGTATAGCTCCTGCACCGTAGGAATTTACAAGGGGCACTATGGAGCCGTTTGGACACGCTAACCAAATTTCAAGATCACCAGAATAGGAGTGCTCCATAGTAATACAGACCTGATTCAGCTCTTGATCATTTGAAATGATTGCGCCCAGAGGGAAGCCCGTTATCGTAATGGGAGTATTGTATTGCGCTCCTGAACCATCTGGAAGAGGTGTCAATGCTGTAATATATTGTGAGGAATATGAGGAGAAACCACCTCCCGGAATGGTAAAGGACGTTCCTTCTCCGTTCGCACCCCCAGTGATTTGCGTTTCATCTCCTGAACACACAGGTTCGTTTACCACATGAAACCCGGAAAAGTCAGGGGGTATACCAACTCTAATTTTGCTCGTTAATGATGAATCTTCTCCATTTTGATCTATGATGTTCAGGTCTACTATATGACCATTAGCAAGACTTACTACGAAAAGTATGGTATCGTTGTTGGGATAGGAGACGTTACCAATAGTCCATTCAAAATCAATATTGATATTGACATCTTGAGAGTATCCGACACCTGTATTTTCTAATGAATTGTAAAAATTTGGTGTTGCCACAAAGAGGATGGAGTCTCCGAGACATACGTCAACAAACCCGGTGTCTAAGGGAGTTATTGCATTAACCGTTGAGCCATTCACATAGGCCTCCATGTGAGGGTCAAAGGGCTGATTGATTTGCCCCTTCAATAGAGGAACATAACAAAGGAGACCAATAGCGATAAGGTATTTCATAGTATAAAATCGAGATTTTAAATGTACAAAAATTTACCCGTGAAAGTGGAAAGCCAAGAATTTGAGCTTTTTCAGCGGCACTTATTATGTATCACTAAAAGATATCCCTTATGTATTTCTAATATGAAGTCTAAATTTGAGATTTTTGTTTGTTTTGCCCTCAAATAAATATCCTTTTTTAAGTTGATTTATAGAGCAAAATTTGAATCTCATGGCTGTAAATAATTAGAATCATCTAATTACACATGTACTTCGCGAAGTGCAATTATCTTTGTAAGCAAAACGTTCATAATCAAAACCTGTGGGATTAAATTTAAGAACAATTCATTACAGCTATCAAGAATACTTTTGGATTAAACTTCTGATTTTAATTGCTCTTTTCTTCATGTCTTGTGGAACCCAAAAATCCAATCCATACATATTGAACTATCAGAAGGTTGATGAACTAAGCGCAAAGGGTGCTCAAAACAATAAAAAGCAGAAATACCGCACAGAAGTTATGGCCTTTAAAAGTGGTAGCCTTTGTGTAAATGAATATCAAAATTTAAAATCCAAAGGTTATCAGCTGCTGGGTTACTCTTTATTTCAGGATTCGAAAAAATCGAGCTTTGGTATGGCCGTTCAAATGGGTAAGGCAAATGGAGCAGAATTGATTTTATTGTCTCGAGAAAAGAACAACGCATCATCAAATGATCGTTTATTTCCGTCTCTAGATAACTTGATTGAGGATGGGCCAATCATCAAGGCCATTTTTGAGGATGAGGCTCCCGGAAAGCAAAGCCAACTGAACCTCTATTCTCATCTTGCCTTATTTTTGATTAAAAAGTAAAATATACTATTATCTGCCAGCTTGACGAAGAGGATGAATAAGATTCTTGTATTCTACCAAATCCATATTTATAGATCCCACCAATAAATCAGATGTCACTCGAATTGGGACTTTATTTGCATCATTACTGATCCAAATGGTCATATCTTCTTCCTCTTTAAAAACCCGGCCTTGTTCAACCAACGGACGAAATTTAAGACAGCTAAATCTACCCAGCTTGGTTTTGATGATTTCTTTACCTAAAAACTTAATTTTTAGAGGATACATTTCTCTATCGAAAAAGGTGTTAATCACAAACTCCTGACCAACCTTAGCATTTTGTAAATCGAGGGTCCTTGCATAATAAAATGCAGACAATAAGTCTTGTGTATTTGGCGCGACCTGGTATTCTTTTTTGTCGTTTTGAAAAACAAAAGCCTTATCTGAGTATTGATTGAAATGAATTTCTCGATCCAATTCATAGCCTCCTTCGCGCACATGCCTTATGAATTTCCAAGGTAAAATTGCATCTTCATCCATGTAGGTTTCATAGCGGTCTTCAACTTTAAAAAACCAGCTAAGAGCACCCTTTGACCAACCCTTCCCAACAATGTGCATCGTGTTTCTCCAAGCGACTTTTTCAGAAGATTCTTTAATTTCTATAGTTGCCTCCGCAGTATCAAATACCCCGTATGAAACATCAAAGCGCAGGAACTCTCCCTTTTTAAATGCATTTTGTTTGATTTTCCTTATTGGGTCAACTTCTGTATTTTGCTGCTCCATTTTTATATCGGAAGGAAAGGTCAACAAACAAGCTATCTCAATTACTGCTAAAATATTTGCTTTTACCTTCATAATCTATGAGTTTGTGTTATTAAACGCAAAGAGTGTTCCAAAAATTAGAGGCACCGCCAATCCGAAAAATAACTAAAGCTCGATATGGCGAAACTTATTTAATACATCAAAAGTCCATTTTGAAAACTGCTCGCCCTACAATATTCATTCAACAGATTTGTTTTCTTTGATTCTCTTAACTTAAAAGATAAATAGAAAACACCATGAAAAAGATTTTAGTAGTTTTCTTCTTATTTCCTTCGTTTTATTTTTTAAATGCCCAAGCTGACAACTCTTCAGCTGCGGATAAAGATTACAACCTAATTAGTGCAGCAACGGAACCTAAGACTTCTTACGTTATTCCGAAAAATAAACTTCACGTTAATGAAACAACCTATTACTCATATGCTGATCAGGTTTTCTTGAGAATGAATAACAAGCCCATGAACGGAACGGTTTATGAAAAATGGAGAAATGGCATGATGTGGTGGGAAACAAGCTACAAAAATGGTGTAAAAGACGGATTTAATCGAGAGTGGTATAAGTCAGGAGAACTGTTTAAAGAAGCCATTTATAAAAACGGGAAGCTTGTAAGTCAAAAGTGCTGGGATGAAGACGGAGTTCCCTTTGAATGTGACTAAAGATAGATTCAATTCATTATTTTAATAATATTTCGGAATTGCATATTGCCTTCTTGACTTTGATATAATCAAAGCACCGTATTACATACAATTTGAGTAGCTAAAGAATAGTTAGCAACTCATATCGAGTATTGCATGAATCTTGTAAATAAGATTGTTTAAATTCGAATTTTCAAGAGTATGCGGATTATCTTTTTTTTCTATTTCTTTTATTCCCTT
This sequence comes from Flavobacteriales bacterium, assembly GCA_003331365.1. GTDB lineage: Bacteria > Bacteroidota > Bacteroidia > Flavobacteriales_D > Crocinitomicaceae > UBA952. The sequence continues at coordinate 11,216 of QOQC01000005.1, forward strand.
GGGTCTATAAATGCGCAATCCAGAACAAGAATTGAACAAACCAATTATTGGGTCATGTTTGAAAGTGAAGATAAGCGTTGTCGAAATTTAATAACAAACGAGCTTATAAGCGGTGCTGTATATCTTGAGACTCTTAATGGAAGCCCTGAGCTAGAATTCAATTTTAAAGACGGTTTGCGCGATGGCATTCAGCTCACTTGGTTTAAAAATGGAGAGCTCAATTCAGAATATAATTATGTCAATGGTATTGAACATGGTTATCGCAGGGCTTGGCATGATAATGGAAACATACATTTCATAGAATTTTTTAACAATGGCCAAGAGCATGGAACATTTAAAAGCTGGTATGAAAATAGTCGGCTTAAATGGCACCGAGAGTACTTTGAGGGAGATGAACATGGGCCCTGGAAGTCATGGTACAACAATGGTCAGTTGGAGAGTGAATCATATTATAAAAATGGTGAGCTGAGTAAGGCAAAAAGATGGAATAATTTGGGGATGCTGATCTATGAAACCGAATACAAAAACGGGTATCTTTACCTTGAAACATGCTGGAATGATAGCGGTGAAAAAATAGAATGCGACTGATTACGATATAAAAATCTTTATATAATTTTAGCTTAAATCAAATTGATATGACAGGCAAAACAAAAGTTCGTCCACTCAACAATGTTGGGGAAAGAAGGTGTATTGGATATACATGTGAGATAATTGAGGAAACAAAATTTATGGAAGGTTATATAGATGCGTACTTACCATTTGTATCACCCGAAACAAATGAGGCAGAAATTTATTGTTGTGTAGTTGTAACTAAAGGAGACTTTCAGGGAAGAATAATTATTGTCGATCACTCCTCTTTAGAAGTGATTTAATCAAACGAACAAATAGTACTACAAATATATAAGGCCTCTTTTGGAGGCCTTATTTTATAGTGTGTAGAATTTTATTTTGTCTTAAGAAGTTTATCGGATACCAATGTTCTTCCATTAGCATCTAGAATCTTGAAGAAATAGGAACCATTGCTAAACGAGGACATATCTATGATATTTACGTTGTCATTAATAGCAACACTGTGAACTTCTTTACCAATAATATCCATAATCTTAATTTCAGATAAATCTGGGTGACTGATTTCAAAATAAACCAAACTACTGGTTGGATTTGGGTAAACGGTGATGTAATCCCAATAATTTTCTTCAATGTTTGCATTGTTCACACTTAATGTATTACAAAGCTCTTTTTCTCCACAGTCTGTCGTGAGGCGTAAACAAACAGTGTAGGTGCCAGGCTCTGAATAGGTGTGTGTGGGATTTGCATCCGAGCTTGTATTACCATCTCCAAAATCCCATAAATAATCCCCCGGAGTTGAATTGTTATTGAATTCAACAACCAAATTATCCGTTGACCAAGAAAAGCTAACCACATCAGGATTAGGTTGGTCTATAGAAACAGTACCTGTAGAAGTACAAGCATTCACGTCTGTAACAGTTACAGAATAGCTTCCGACATCAAGTCCATTCCATTCGGCTGAAGCCGGACCATTCAACCACTGGTATGAATAATCTGATGTGCCTGAGGGGATTGCTGTCACCGATCCATCTGCGGCATCATAACAAGAAACATCTACGGCATCAAATTCAATGATAATGGTGTTTTCATATTCTAAGGTGTACTGAATAGTAGTATCACAGGCATTGTTTACATCAGTTACAACTACAGTATACGTTCCTTCCGGAAGATCAGATACTGAACTTGAGTTTCCTAAACCACTATCCCAGTTGTATTCGTAATTTCCAGAACCATCAATTACATCAACACTAATTGATCCATTATTATTGCCATTACACAATGGATTTGAAGACGTACTATTAACAGTTAAGCCACATATTGCCCCTTCTATAAAATCAACACAATAATCTTCAACTTCACCCCATTGATAAGAGTCACAAACTTCAGGAAGCCCAGTAGTGCCCCCAACATAAGCCATTTGAACCCTCATCCTAGTACTTCCAAGTGGAGTTAATGCCGGAATGGTAACCTGTCCGGTAACATTCACGGTTTGATCCGCAGTCCCTTGGTCAAAAACCAATTCTGAGGCGTCAAATTCGCCATTTTGGTCAAGGTCAATCCAAATTCTTGACTGTTCATCGTAAAGAGTCCCTCCCCATGCGATTTCAATATCAATATTATATGTGCTATTGACAGCAAGTTGTATAGGGTTTCCTGTATAATCCCCATAACCTCCATCATTTCCTGAGGCATTTGTGTAAGAACCAATTGTAAATGATTCTATCCACTCATCAACTCCATCTGAAGCCGCATTTGAGCAGTAAGCATTATCAATGCATGCTCCACACCCCAGAGTGTTAAAGGTCTGTATTGTAGTCGGGTTGGAAATGGTATCTACACTACAAGCCGTTTCCATATAAAATTCATATTCTGAGCATCCATTTAAGCCAGTAAATGTAAAAGGAGAAACCACCGCTGTTTCGGAAATCCAGTTTGCGGCGCCCACCTCTCTCCAATAAAGATTAGTTGCATCTGCACCAGATTGTGCATCAAAAGATAAAACAGCATCATTTTCAGTAATGTCGCTCGTGCTTATACCGCTAGGCCCAAAACAGATGGAGCCATCACAGCCTAATGCCATTAATTCATCCAATGTGTTTCTTGAATTTAATCTTCCCCCTGAAACAAATTTATTTGCTAATTGGGCTTTTGGATCCGTACCATCCATAAGCGCTTGTAACACCAAATCAGCACCTGCCTGTGGGTTTGATATCACAGTATTCATGAAATCCGAACATGGAATAGAATAGGCAAGCCCAATTACTCCTGCAGTTAAAGGACAAGAAAAAGAAGTCCCTGTTGTTGTCGTTGTGGAGTTCGTTCCCGATGTTGTCACTACGTTGATTCCAGGAGCGCCAAACTCGATAGTAGTTACGCCATATCCACCAGCTGTATTATCATTATGATCAGTTCGACCAACACCAATCATATAAGGGGTATCACATGCGGTTGGCATATCCCCAGCTGTATCGACATTTAAGTTTTGATTCGTCGTTGCACCAACATTTAAAATACCAGCCTCGCCCATAGTTGTATAAAAGCTACACCAAACAGGGTGATTGTTTGGGTCTTCTCCATCAATACCCCAAGATGAGCTTGTGGCAACAACAAATGCACCTTGTGTACCTCCTGAATTGTTCCAAAGCACACGCATATCATAAGGATATTGATAAGCTTGAATCGCATTTGCATCTGTATTGATATTATACCCACCGACTACCATGAGTTTAACATCCCAATTTGCCCCTACGACATTTAAACCGTTGTTCCCCTTGGCACCCATCATACCTAGACAGTTTGTACCATGACCACCAGTTCCATAATTGTCATTATTTTGTAAGGGATTCCAGCCATTGTAATCATCAACATAACCGTTACCATCATCATCAATTCCATTGTTTTCAATTTCATTGGTGTTGATCCATCTATTTGGTGAAAGGTCTTGATGGTCCAAGTTTCCACTTTCAATCAGACACACAACAATGTCATGTCCAGATGCGGTTGTGCCCCCAGTAGTGATATCCCAAGCCAAATCTGAATCTATATCTGCATCAGCAGTACCACCAGTTTGCCCCGTGTTATTATGATGCCATTGACTATTAAAAGTTGCGTCATTTGGGATAGTTGAACGCAGTTTCAAATAATAATTATTTTGAGCCAATTCAACCTCTGATTGACTATATAACCAGTTTAAAATTCCCTCATGAGAAATGCTATTATGGTTGAACTGAAGTTGCCAAATGTGAGATGTTGGCGAAAGTTCTTTGTAAATAATGAGCTCACTTTGAGAAGGAGCACGGTTAACAAGATCTCGAATATTACCTTGGTCGGTTAATTGAACAATGATATCCCCATAAACAAAAGCATTTTGTTGTGTTTCGAAATCGTTTTTTTGAGAAAAAACAATTGTTGTGAGGGATATGAAAAGAATAAATAAGGAATTTTTTAATGATTTCATGGTCAGGTTATAATTAAATTTGCCTAAAAATACCACATCTTTAATAAACTACCAACTACCTAACTAAGGGCAAAAAACAGGGAGCCAGGTCATTTCACTAATGACACACATTAACATGAAATTTATGTAAATAAAAAAGACTTGAAATTATCTATTCATAGGTATAAAGAAGGGTTCCTTGATTTCCCCCTAAACTTAGTTTGATTTGACTACCTATCTCTTTTTTGTAGGCAAGCTCTTTTAAATCAACTATAAGTTCCCGCTCAATATACTCTCGACAAGAATCATCTGTCTGATGTATGAGTTTTACACTTCTTATTGGAGGTAATGATTTGGAAATCATAGGCGACCCTAGAAAAACAAATTCATGATTAGAGCAACCTCCCGAGTATCCAATTTTGAGAATGAGCTTGTTGCCTTCGATTTTAGATTTAATGATTTGGACATTTTCTGATTCAGTAGATAAATCTCCAATAGAGGCAATAATGCTCAAGCTGGGATATTCTCTTTCAGTAATTTCATTTTCGTTCACCGATGGTGTTTTTATAGATGATTCTGAGGCACTATTTTGTTTTGTTTTGCAAGCAAATAAAACAAAGATTCCAATAAAAATAATAAGACTTTTCATATCGCTTTTTGTACTGTTTATCCAAATATAATACCAAAAGTCGATTGTGCTAAATTATGTAATACATTATTTTTTAGGATAAAAGGTGTTGCACATAAATGAACCAATCGGTCCTTTTCTTGTATGCGTGAAAAAATAATTATGAAAAATTTAATTTTACTTTTTGGGATTAATTTTTTGATTTGCCCTTGGATGCTTTCCTTAAGTCAATCTATTTCTATTATTGATTTACAAAACAGCTCATGGAAGATTGATGGAAAATGTTTGGAGACAGAAAATGAAGATGGATTTATTCTCTCCTCTTATTCGGAATCATCCGTTGATATTACAGACCGATGGGGTTACTTCATATCTTTTTCCGAAAACACTTTTCAAACTTCTTACAGAGCCCGATGTGGGGTAGATTGTTTCACCTCAGTTAGTGGCACATACCGATGGATAGCATCAAACAAAGTGGAGTTATTTGTGTCAAAAATTTCTCGTAGTAAATACTGTAATGGAAGCAACGAAAATCCCAATAAGTCATTTGGAATATATCTGGTTGGTATTGAAAATGAGAAGGTTATATTTCAACGTATTTGATGCCCCAACCCTAGTAAAAGAAAGAGTTCTTGTATTTTGAAAACACCTTTGGCACGATTATAGTATTAAGTGTGATGAGTTCATCGATTAAATACACCAATTAAAAACGATGATTGATTTATTAACCCTTTAAAACAACTCTTATGAAAACATTATTACTATTGATTCTACCATTATCTATTTCACTTTCAGCTTTTGGACAAATCAAAAGATCGAATCCAAGAGGGGGAAGTGTTAAAAATGCTCCGGTCACAACACATAGACCAGCCGTGAAAATACCAAAGCCAATGTCTAATTCATCAAGTGTTGTTAGCCCAGTGAGAACAAGACCTTCTTTTAGCTCCTCCTCAAATTCCTCAAGTTCTTCAAATTCCTCGAGGGGAAATGGATCGAGTTCATCGACTTATTACAACAATAACAACAATTACAATATGAACAACAATGAAACAAATTCAAGTTCATTTTATGGAAATGCTCCGAGAAGATTGGTAGATTTTCATAACATATGTTCAAGTACTGGTGGTAATGTTGTTTCAACAAGACCATATGATTTAGTGAGAACCTTAACTAATCATATCGAAAAGTATGCAGGAGACTCCACTGACATAGTAATCCTTATTGACATTTCTGGAAGTATGGGTAATAATGTCAAGTCTATCGCTAGTGAAAGCGATGCAATTATTGTTTCCGTTCCTCAGGGAAGTAGAGTTGGGGCAGCGTCTTTCAGACTTTCAAACTCATCAAAATGGTTCAAACATTCAGATCTTAGTGAAGATCATTGGAATGCTATGGATTTTATCGGGCAAAAAAGAAAGTATATGAGCAGTGAATCTCATTTAGATGCCATTGTAAATACGGTATCGGCAAGTACATGGAAAAATAAAGAACGGATCATCATTACGATTACAGATGAGTTAATATCTCCTTCTGAAAATATAAAATCGCAGTCTCAAGCTATTCATGCTGCGAATCAAAAAGATGTTTCTTTACATACCATTTTTCTAGAAAACTAGTTCATAAATAATAGATAAAACCTATTCTTATTTCTTATACAATTTGATTTACTTTTAACACAAAAAAAGAGACCCGAAAGGGTCTTTTTTTATTCATCTTACAGGGAATGATTTTGGCGATAATACTACAATAATGGATACAAATTTTAAATTATTCCAATAATACTTGACGTTTTAAATTTTCATTGAAAATTTAGTTTTTTATACCATTTTTAACCTTTTAATGACGATTTTTGATCGTTTTTAATCAAAAAAACACTTTTTCGCTAAAAATTGAATTCTATTATTGTCCGATTCTGAAATTTTTCATTTTTTGTTAAAAAAGGACACTTTTAACGTGAAAATGATTGATTTGAACCATTTTATAGCCATTTTTGGTCGTTTTTATGTGAAAAACGCAAAACTTACATATTTATGGTTTCACCAATTTTTGGAAGGTGAATTTGAATACCTTTTGATTCAAATGCCGTTTTTGCCTTATTCTGATCCATTTCTATTATCGGAAAAGTATCATAGTGACATCCAATAATGTTTTTACACTCAATGAAAGAAGATGCCATAACCGCTTCTTCAATACCCATGGTAAAATTATCACCCATAGGCAAAACGGCAAAGTCTAGCTTAGGGCACATTAAAGGGATTAACTTCATATCGTATGTAAGGGCCGTATCACAAGCCATATAGAAACAATTTTCATCATTCCAAATCACAAACCCTCCGGGGTTACCTCCATAGGTTCCGTCCGGTAATACCGAAGAGTGAATTGCATTCACGTACTTCACTGTACCAAAATCAAAGGTATATTTACCTCCGTGATTCATGGGATGTCCTTTTACACCTTTTGGCTCATACCATGATACGATTTCAAAGTTTGATATGATTGTTGCATCACAGCGCTTTGCAATTGATTCAGCATCAAGAATATGGTCCTGGTGGCCATGAGACAATAGAATATAATCAGCTTCAATCGAGTTTACATCAATATTTGATGCCATTCCGTTACCAGAAATAAAAGGGTCAAATAATAGCTTCTTGCCACCAAATTCAACTAAAAAGGAATTGTGGCCATAATAAGTAATGTTCATAAGTTCTAGCGTTTACTCAAATTTAAATAAAATAAACTAAGATTCATTATAAAGTAAATTTTGAAGAATTGTTGTGGTTTATTTCCAATTGGTATTTTCTTTACCGTCTTTTACCTCGATCCCGGCATTTTTTAAACCATCACGAATAAGATCAGAGGTATCCCAATCTTTTTTATCCCTTGCATTTTGTCTTAGCTCAAGGACAAGATCCATAACTGGCCCTAATCGATCATCAGCTTTAGATAGTCCGAAGTTCAACCCAAGGACATCATGAATGAATGACTTCATCTCACTCAATAAAAAAGCTTTGTCTCCAGTATTTATCGTCTCTTTTTTATCATGAATTAGATTTATTTTTTTAACAGCATCAAAGAGGTTTGCTATTAAAATAGGAGCATTAAAATCGTCATTCATGGCATCATAAAATGATTGTATCAATAAGGGTATGCCAAAAGATGAGGATTCAGAAACAGGAGCATTTTCCAAAAGCTCCATCGACAATTGTAGTCTCTCGAAACCTTTTTCAGATGCATTTAATGCTTCTTCAGTCAAGTCTAAAGTGCTTCGATAGTGAGACTGCATCATAAAAAAACGAATCACTTGGGGTGAATATGGTTTTGAGAACAGCGTACTAGACCCATCAACAATTTCTTGTGGCAGAAAAAAGTTACCTAGGGATTTACTCATTTTTTTCCCGTTTACATTGAGCATATTTGCATGCATCCAAATGTTTGCTGGTGATTTGCCAGAGGCCCCGCAGCTTTGAGCGATTTCATCCTCGTGATGAGGGAATTTTAGGTCTAAACCTCCTCCATGAATATCAAAGGTTTCTCCGAGATATTTTGTGCTCATTGCAGTACATTCAATATGCCATCCAGGATTACCATCTCCCCATGGAGACCTCCAAATTTGCATATCATTTTTTTGGGCCTTTTTCCATAAAGCGAAATCGGCAAAAAACCTTTTCTCATCTTGAGCATTCAGCTCACGAGTCTCATTCTCTAGCTCATCCACCTTTCTACCACTAAGCTCTCCATAGTTGTAGCTTTTCATGTAGCTTTTTACATCAAAATAAACCGAGCCATTTTTTACATAAGCAAATCCATTTTTTATGATGTTTTCAATAATTTCAATTTGCTCTTGAATATGACCAGTTGCCGTTGGCTCAACCGAAGGGGGTAATAAATTGTATATTTTATTTAGCTCCTGAAATCTAAGATTGTATTTGTAAACAATTTCTAAGGGTTGCAGCTGCTCCAATCTGGCAGCATTACCAATACTATCTTCTTGTTCTCCGGCACTATTGGTAATATGTCCTGCGTCCGTAATATTTCTTACATATTTCACTTGATATCCCGAATGAATTAGATATCTATACACAAGATCAAAATTGATGAAGGTTCTCATGTTACCCATGTGTGGCTCACTGTACAAAGTAGGACCACAAACATACATTCCCACTTTATCTTTGTGAATCGGGACAAAGGCCTCTTTTTTTCCTGAAAGACTATTGAATATGAAAAGTTGCTTTTTGTTCGAGCTATTCATCTTGACATTTGATATTAGGACAAAAGTAGAAAAACCACAAGAAAATTTGAGTGAAAGCAAAAAAAAAGAGGGCGGACGCCCCCTTTTCTAACCTAAACTACTAAATATGAAAACAACTCGTCATTAAGCGACTTGTTAATAAGCTAACGCGACCAACTTGAATTCATTACACACGTTAACAGTTTTTTAACAAAAGTTGGCACGATAAATGAATTAAACAATCTGTAGATTCTTGGAATCAATATCATGATTCGTAGATCTGTCAATTCTTAATTTAGATTAAGAATCGTTAATTTCGAGAGCTCTACATTTACAACATCAAATTGTAAATTAAAAATGAATAAAATGAAAAAACACACACTTCTACTTCTATTTCTGATTTCACTCGGAATGAACCTTAAGGCACAAAGCGAATCTCAATGGACTGCTGATAATACCCATTCTAATTTTGGGTTTAAAGCAAAGCATAATGGCATATCGTATGCTGTGGGTGAATTCAGGTCGTTTGATTTAAACATTAAAACGAATGATGCTGGTTTTTTGAATTCAGAAGTTGAATTAACAATAGATGCTGCATCAATTAATACGGCTAATGATTCTCGAGATGGGCATCTGCGTTCTGCAGACTTTTTTGATACCGAAAAATACCCTACCATTACCTTTAAGAGTAAAAAAATTACTTCAAAAGGAGAAAATATGTATATCTTAACTGGAGATTTCACTATGCACGGTGTTACAAAAGAAGTAGAAGTACAGATGACGCACAACGGCACGATTACTTCGAGAGGAAGAGAGGTGGCTGGATTATATTTCACAACATCAGTAAATAGAATGGAATATGGAGTTGGACTGGATTTATCTTCCGTTGCAAACGAAGTTGAGCTGCACGCTGATATTGAAATAATTAAAGAAGAATAAGATGAAGAAATTAGGAATATTAACAATTACATTATTTGCAGGCCTTGTATTAAACGCTCAAGAAACGAAGAGTGTAGACACTTACAAAATTGCTTTTTACAGCAAAGACGCTACGGGTGTTTTTAAAGAAATGAGTGGCAAAGTAACGAGTGATGAGGTAGCAAAAACAGATTCTACTTTAGGACTTAAATTTGATTTGAAAATCAATGTAGCATCCATTAATACTGGAAATGGTGTCCAAAATAAGCACGCCAAAAGTTCAGAATGGTTTCATGCAGAAAAATACCCTACAATTGATTTTGTTTCCTCAAGTGTTTATCGAACAGAAAAAGGTGTTTTTGCTAAAGGAAAACTCACCCTTCATGGAAAAAGTAAAAATGTTGTTATCCCTATAGAAATCAAGTCTACTGAATCTAAAACAATCTACAAGGCTCAGTTTTCAGTGAATAGAATGGATTATGCTCTTGGACCGAAAAATAAGGTCTCTCGAAACATCAAAATTATCGCGGGAGTGTCCGTGAAAAAATAATATAATGATTAAAAAATACGCATATTTTGCCTTGAGTGCCGGCGCTTTCGCTAGTATTGTCACAGTGGTTTATTCCTTAGCCTATGAAAATGCTACCGCTATTGAAGGCGAGCAATTGGAATCATTGCGAGGGGCCCTTCCAATGGTAAATTTAATTATGGCCCCTTTCTTAGGATGCATTGTTGCGACGGCAGGTTATGTATTGGCTCGAAAATACCTTCCAAAAATAGGTCCTTTCTTATTTTATTTTGCATTCTCGGCAGTTTCTATTCTCACAAGTTTTGGAATATTTACAGTTTATGATCTTCATGAAGAAATTATGTATACCGTTTACGGTTATGCAATGCCTATGCATTTTTTCCCATTTCTAAGTTGGGTAACTTTTAAGGCTTTATTTTTCCCTGAAGAAAAATAATAGGCTAATTAATACAACGAAATTCTTGTTTACTCGTTATTATATACATAGTATATAAAAAAACGTTGAGGAATTATCTGACCATCATATTTTTAATCGCATTTGGGAATATTCATTCTCAATTGGTTACGGGAACGACAATGTCTCCCCTTGCACTTGTTCAGAATGTTTTGTTAGGTCCGGGAGTCACAGTTTCAAATATTTTATACAATGGTAGTCCAGCAGCCTTAGGCTCTTTTCAAGCGACAAATACAGTTTTAGGCATTGATGAAGGAATTGTCCTCACCACAGGGACAGTTATCGATAATGGAGATGGACCTCAGGGACCAAACAATCAGGCTGGTGCGGGAATGGACAATAATATTGGTGGTTCTGCATTGCTCTCTAACCTTATTAACGGCACCCAAACCTTCAATGCGGGAATTTTGGAATTTGATTTTATTCCATATTCAGATACAGTTCGATTTAAATATGTTTTTGGGTCTGATGAATACCCTGAATTTGCTCCTCCAAACAGCTCCGGCTTTAATGATGTTTTTGGATTTTTCATTTCTGGTCCAGGAATTAATGGTATTCAGAATATTGCACAATTACCTAACGGAGGAGGTGTGGTTTCTATAAATAATGTGAATGCAATCACGAATGCGCAATACTATAATTACAATGGAGATGGCGGGACGCCTCCCTATGACTCAAATCCAATGTATATTCAATATGATGGTTTTACCGATGTACTTGAAGCTGTTTCTCAGGTGGAATGCGGTCAAACCTATCACCTCGTTATAGCCATTGCTGATGTAGGAGATGGCCAATGGGATTCTGGGATTTTTCTTGAAGCGAATAGTTTATCTTCTTTAACACCGGTGGATATTTCATACGAACTCTCAAATCAGGTTTATTCTGAACCGAACTGGATGGCTGAAGGTTGTGTTTCGGCAACAGTTACACTTGAGAGAGAAACGAATTTAAACAATTCGTTAACTATTCCTGTAAATGTTTCGGGTTCTGCAACAGATGTATTGGACTACAGTGGCATTCCCTCATCCGTTACCTTTAATCCTGGGGATTCTCAAGTTACATTCACCATTGATATTGTATTAGATGGTATTACGGAGGGTCAAGAGAACATCATATTAGACTTCCCCTTATCAGATCCTTGTGGGAATATTACACCAGTTTCAATAGAACTTTTTATACAAGACATAGAGGAAGTGTCCGTCGAAATAAACAATCCTGAAGTTGGGTGCCCTGGAGAAAACATCGTTTTAACTACTGAAGTTTCAGGAGGTATTCCCCCGTATACTTTTCTATGGAACGACAATTCAACCCAAAATAGCATAAGTATCTCTCCTACTGCAACAGGCGAATACTACGTTGAAGTGGTTGATGATTGTCTAAATCAATTTGCTTATGATACTGTGATTGTAACAGTTCCGGAATATGAACCTATTACTCTTATTACTTCACCTGACATTGTCGAAATATGTCCTAATGTGGGTCAATACATTGGTGTAATTGCTTCAGGGGGTACAGGCAATTATGAATACACTTGGGAAGAAGCTTCAAATCAATTGATATCGACCATGGATTCAGTTTTCATTTCACCCTTAACATCAACTTTTTTTATTGTGAATGTTAGTGACGAATGTGGAACCTTTGCGACTGATACGGTCCATTACACTGTAAATAGCCCACCATTAGAGCTTACTGTTAGTCCGACCGTTTATTTATGCCCAGGAGATTCAACCTTGGTCTCAGTATCTGCCTCAGGGGGTTTCGGATCTTATTATTACTATTGGCCCCACAGTGGAGACACAACGAATCAGGTTTGGGTAACACCTTTTTCCACTTCGAATTACCAGGTCCAAGTATCCGATGATTGCCAAACCTTTAATATATCTGGATCTATACAGGTTGTGGTGGTTAAACCAGATGCAAATTTTACAATTATAAGTGATCCAGTTGTAGAGAACCTTCCCATATCATTTCAAAATCTAACTACCAATGGTTATGTATATGAATGGTATTTTGGCGACGGAGGATATTCGGAGGACGTACACCCAAGCCATACCTATGATGAACCAGGGATTTATGAGGTCACATTGGTTGCTACAGACTCAAAAGGTTGTATAGATAGTATTACCTTACCAATTCAAGTTTTCAAGGAGTTTTATATTTATATACCCAATGCCTTTATACCTGATGGTGATCGATTTAACGAGGTTTTTTCGGGAAGTTTTATTGGTGTTAAAGAAATAAAGATTGAAATATATAATCGTTGGGGGCAAGAGGTTTTCAGTTCTACAGATATTAATTTTGAATGGGATGGAACATACAAAGGAAGAAGAGTTCAAAATGGGACATACGTTTGGAAATTGACTTACATTACTGAAGACAGGGTTGATCGGGAACTCTATACAGGCCATGTTACAGTGCTCGACTAAAGTTTAAATATATCCCAAATGATATAGAGCGAAGACATCCATGGTTATAGCAACACTGAAATGTAAAGCAACCCCAGTAACAATAGAATTTTTTCTCAAACTAAGGTAACCTAAGATTAAACCGGCAAAAATAGCACCGATTGTTTCTAAAAAAGGTTTTTGGAAATGGATCATACAATAGGGTATAACCATCACAAGTACAGAATAATCCCCTATTTCTTTCTTTAATCCATGAACCAAAAATCCTCGAAAGAAAAATTCAAGTGAAATAAACTGTAAAAAATAAAAGATTTCCCAAATAAACAAATTGGGGTATATGTGATCTTGAGAGGATGGTCGATAAAAGGGATATTTTATTAGAAATGATTCTTGTGTAGAAACCCAAAACACTAATGGAAACATAAATCCAAAAAAAACAAAAAAGATTTTAAGGTCTTTTGTAAAGTTATCCGATAAACGCCAACCAAAATCAGATATCTTTTGGTTTAGGATTAGTTTAATGGAAAGAATGGGAATAATCAGATAAAAAAATACTCTGCAAATGGTCCAATAAATAAGATCGAACAATTGTTGATCCTGCACATCGTTTCTTACTTCAGTCAGATATTCCCCAATAGACGTGAGATGAACCAATTCTAAAAACAAAATAAGTTCATTAAAGCTGGTCAGGTATCGAATAAAAACCAAACAAAGAGCAGAAAGCGAAATAACAAATAGCGCTTTTTTACTGACCTTAATCTCTTTAATTAATTCCGCTAGGATTTGTTGAAAGACTTTTACTTTTTTTCGAATCAAATTAATCATTCGAAATAATCTCATACAACTCATTGAGATTAGGCGAAATAATCACCTCAATTCTCCTGTTTTTTGCCTTTTCTGTTTCCGATAAAGGATAAAATTCTCCCCTACCTGCAGCCATCAATTGACTCGGGTTTACTTCTGAATTGGCTAATATAATTTCTACAACAGAGGTTGCTCTTAGCACTGAAAGCTCCCAGTTATTCTTTGGTGAAGTTGATCTTGTAAGCTTATCCGAATCTGTATGACCCTCAACAATAATTTCTAAATCTTTTTCGGTTTCTAAGACTTGCCCAAGCTGAATAAGTGCATTTACCCCTTCTTCTTGTACAGTTGTACTTCCAGAGCTAAACAATAGCTTTTCTTCAAGGCTTACATAGATGCGTCCATTTTTTTGCTCTACGGTCAGTCCTTGCCCCTCAAATCCTTTAAGTGCTTTAGCCACTCTTTCTTTTAGTAATCTGATGCCATCCTCTTTTTTTCTAAGCATTTCTTCAAGCTCGTTTACTCTTTTTTCTCTCTCGGATAGGAGTTTTTCTTTTGTTTTTAGCTCTTCTTCAAGTCCTAAAAGTGCATCTTCTTTTTCTTGTAATGATAAATTTTTCACTTTCAGCTCTGCCTGTAGCTTAGCCGTTTCCTTTGCGCTTAAGTTCTTTAAATTATCAAAGGAACTTTCGAGTTCTTCAGCTTGCCTTTTGACTATTTTATATTCTCTATTAAGAAGCCTTAATTTTTCTCCTAGCTCGGAAGTATCTTTTCTGAGTTTAATCAGATCTTTATTTGCCAAATCAAATTTCATTTCCAATTCTTTCGCAAGACTTTCATAATCAAGACTCATTTTTTTGTACTTCGCAAGCTCTTCTGAGCAAGTCTTCTCTCTTTCTAATAATTCATTGTATTTCTTTGACGGAACACATGAAGTGCTAACGATTAGTGTAACCAAACCAATGATTCCAAGCTTAATATATTTCATAACAATGTGGCTTTTAACAAATGTCGAATTTTATGTCTCCTTATTAGGTGCTCAAAACAATATTTTTGAACATGGTATATTTCATAAACTAGCTAATTCTTGCTTTTGATACCATTATTATAGGGAGATTCATAAATTTGCAAACTAATTATTAAAAATGGCAGACAAAAAAATCAGCAAAAACCTGAAAAAAGCGATTATCGATGTTGGTTCGGGAAATCAAAAGAATATTGAAAAAGGATTAAAATTTATTTCAGAAAAAGGGTCTCCAGGAATTATCAAAGATTTGGTTGAATTATTGATGAAATCAAAGGATGAAGTCTTGCGAAAAAAGATTGAAGGTCTTTTATCCGACATTCAAAAGGAGGAAGCAATTGAAATTATTATGGACCTTGTAAAAGATGACAAATATTCGACTGTTAGGACGAATATTTTGAACTCAATATGGAACAGTAAGCTTGATTATAGTAAATATATTGCCGATTTTGTGTTTCTAGCTATTGAAGGGGACTTAATGCAGTCTGTTGAATGTTTAACGGCTATTGAGAATATGATGGGACCTTTTGAAGAGCATCATTTATTAGAGGCCCAACTTTATTTAAAAGAATACCATTCTAACCGAATCAATGAAAGCAAACAAAAGAATGAAATTATTTCTGACATTGCATTATTTATAAAGGATCAAAATGAAGGGGTTGATGCCGACTTGCTATTAGAGTAGCTTCAGCAATTTTCATACTTTTGTTAAAATTATTTAAGCCATGCTGCAATCAATGACTGGTTTTGGAAAAAGCAATGCTCTTTTCGATTCTAGAAAGGTTTCCATAGAAATAAGAACCCTAAATAGTAAAGGGCTCGATCTGAATATGAAAGTTCCTTCTATATATAAAGAAGCCGAACCATTTTTGAGAAAATTAATTTCCAATAAACTGAATCGAGGGAAAATTGAATTTTCACTTTTTATTGAGAGTGAAAAAACAAGTGAATTAGGATTTGTTAATAAAGACTTGGCTACAGCATATTATCATGAGATTAAATCACTTAATGAAACCTGGGGAGAGAAGCCTATTGATTATATGAATTTGGTATTGCGGTTACCAGAGGTTTTAAACAACGAGATGACAGAAATTCCAGAATCAGAAATTGAAGCATTGAAAGAATTGACAATTGAGGCATGTGATATGGTTGAGGCTTTTAGAAAAAAGGAAGGACTAGATTTGAAAAAAGAATTTTGTGAGCGCGTTGGTGAAATCCGAAATCTTTTGGAAGAAATTGTTCCATATGAAAAAGAGAGAATAGAGGCTACAAGAGAACGTCTTTTAAAAGGCTTAAATGAGTTCAATAGTGAAAAGGTTGATGCAAACAGGTTTGAACAGGAATTGATTTTTTATATCGAGAAACTAGATATTGCTGAAGAAAAAATGAGATTATCGAATCATTTGAGTTACTTCGAAGAAACATTGGAGCTTTCTAATTCTGGTAAAAAACTCGGGTTTATTGCTCAGGAGATGGGTCGTGAGATAAATACCATAGGTAGTAAATGCAATCATTCAGAAATGCAAAGAAGAGTTGTTCTCATGAAGGACAGCTTAGAAAAAATAAAAGAGCAGGTGTTAAATACCTTATAAATTGAATCAGGAATCAAATAATCAAGGAAGGGTAGTCATCTTTTCTGCACCATCTGGAGCGGGAAAAACCTCTATTGTACAATCTCTTCTTAATCGAATCCCAAGCTTAGAATTTTCAATTTCTGCTTGTAGTAGGGCCCCAAGGAAAAATGAGATTCACAAGAAAGACTATTTTTTCATGGGCACTGAGGAATTTAAAGAAAATATTAAAAAGGAGTGTTTTCTAGAATGGGAAGAGGTATATGAAAATCACTTTTATGGCACCTTGAAGTCGGAATTAAATAGAATTTGGTCTAATTCCAAAGTGGTTATTTTTGACGTTGATGTGAAGGGCGGGATTAACATTAAAAAACAGCTTGGAGATGTTGCGCTCTCTATTTTTGTAATGCCTCCCAGCATATTAGAACTTGAGAAAAGATTAAGACAGAGGCAAACAGAATCAGATGAAAAAATAAAGCAGAGAATTCAAAAGGCCGAAATTGAAATAAAAGACGCAAAGCACTTTGATGTTATTATTAATAATGATGTTTTGGAAAAGGCCATTGACGAGGCAGAATCCATTGTTCTTAAATTCATTGAAAAATGAATATCGGATTATATTTTGGGACATTCAACCCGATTCACGTCGGCCATATGGTCATTGCCAGCTATATGTCAGAACACACTGATCTTGACCAGGTATGGTTTGTAGTAACTCCTCAAAACCCACTTAAAAACAAAAAATCATTATTGCGGGATAGTCACAGATTGGCCTTGGTAAGAGAAGCCGTAGATGAAAGCCCAAACTTAAAGGCCTCGGATATAGAATTTGGACTTAGCAAACCTAATTATACCACAAATACCTTAGCTCATCTGATAGAAAAATACCCAAAGCATACCTTTTCGTTAATTATGGGGGAGGATAATTTGAGAAATTTTCATAAATGGCGTAATTATGAAAACATATTAAAGGAACATCAAATATTCGTTTACCCAAGAGTATTGACGCCACAAGAACAATCGCAAGGAACTACAATCGATAAAACCCAAATCGACAAGCTAAAAAAGGAAAAAAATGTTGTGTATTGTGAAGGAGCTCCAGTAATGAAAATCTCTGCAAGTTTTATCAGACAAGCAATTAAAAAAAGGAAAGATGTTCGTTTTCTTTTAACGGAATCAGTATACAAATACGTAGAAGAAATGCATTTCTATAAATAAAAAAAGGAGACAAAGTTGCCTCCTTTTAATAAGTATTTTACCTTTTTATTCCTTGATAAATTTTATGGTATCTAAGCCATACTTGTGAGCTACCTTAACAAAGTATATCCCACTTTCAACATCAGCCAAATCAAATTCTAAATTATTAGAAGTTTCAAGGTCACGATATTTTACAACTTTACCTTCAAGATTTACTATTGAAATTTCAGAGGCTTCCATTGAGGAAGTAATTCCGTATACTGAAATGCTTTCATTTGCTGGATTTGGGGCAACTTTAATTGGTTCAATAACACTTTCGATTAAACCAGCGCTTCCCACTTCTATTCTATATCCACCAAACGAGATAGGTTGTGTAACAGGGGTAGGTGGCAATCCTGGGAATAGAACAACAAGGATTACACCTTCAACGGTAATCGTTACATCATAAACTCCTGGAGTACCAGTAGTACCATAAACATTGGCACATCCGTTTTCTCCACCTAAATACTCACACGAGGCTACATTACAAGCATAATCATACCCTACAGGTAAACCATCAACAGCAGTTACCATGAAGCTTTCAATTGGTGACCCAATGAATGCATCAAGGGCGGGGTCTCCTCCGGTTACATCGGCAGAAACTTCAGAAGGAACCTTGAAATTCAAGTCTTCCGAATACATTACATTTACCTCAGCTGGAGGGAAATTAGTCGTTGTATCTGGCCAGATGCCATAAGATGAATCAGCGAAATTTGTTCCTGGAGTACAGGATTGTGCATTTACCTGTGCTGAAAAAAGAAATATTGCACAAAAATAGAGTAGCGTTTTTTTCATAAAAATCAGTTTAGAATTCATTCAAAAATATGCTTTTTTTAGTTTACACCAAACGAATTCATAAGATTTAATTAGAAACACCCGAATTTAAATTACTTTTGAATATGGTTTTATACAATGTTACAATTAGTATAGATGTAAACTGTGAACTAGAATGGTTAGAATGGATGAAGGGTGTTCATATCCCGGACGTCATTAAAACGGGATTTTTCAAAGAGGCTAAAATATGCAGACTTATTGGAGGGGAAGAGGAAGGAGGCAAAACATACGCCATTATGTATACCTCACACTCTGAGGAAGGTCTTGAAGAATACAAAAAAAATCATGCTCCAAAGCTTCAATTAGAACACAATGCAAAATTTCTGGGCAGATTTGCTGCTTTTAGAAGTGAATTAAGAGTGCTACAAGAATTCAGAATTCACTCATGAGAGTTAAACCAAAAAAACACTTGGGGCAACACTTCTTGAAAGATGATTCAATTTGCTTGAACATAGAGCAATCGATATCGATGCATAACGATTGTCAGAATATTCTGGAAATTGGTCCAGGGACGGGAGCTTTAACCCGACACATAATTAATTCTAAGCGGTATGAGCAATTTTTTGTTTTAGAGGTTGATAGAGAATCCATTGCTTATTTGAACACAAATTTCAAGGAATTATCTTCAGATCAAGTTATTGAAGGAGATTTTTTAAAATACGATACAGTAGCTCTATTTCAAAACAGACCCTTCGCTGTTGTTGGAAATTTTCCATACAATATATCATCACAAATTTTATTCCGTTGTCTAGAATTTAAGGAACACATCCCAGAAATAGTTGGGATGTTTCAAAAAGAGGTAGCCATTCGAATTAGCGAAGGACCAGGAAAAAAACAGTACGGCATTTTGAGTGTTTTCATGCAAGCCTTCTATAATGTAGAATATTTATTTACGGTTGATGAAAACGTTTTTGAGCCGCCTCCAAAAGTAAAGTCTGGAGTGATACGTTGTAAGAGAAATAACAGGCAAGAATTGGAATGTGACGAACTGTTTTTTAAAAAAGTAGTCAAAACAGCTTTTAATCAGAGAAGAAAGACCTTGAGAAACTCATTGAAATCGATTTCAAACGGCGTTGAGCTTCCTGAAAAATTTTCAGGAGAAAGACCAGAAAGGTTGTCGGTTGATGATTTTGTTGAGCTCACACAGATTCTTTCGAAATAGCTTATGAAATCTATCTTTTAATTTCGATTCCGTTTAAAAACTCTTTCCGAATTACGACTTGTTTGGATGAATTGAAGATCAGAAAGCTGCCATTTTTCAATCCATTTTTGTATTGAATTTGATGACGAATACCTCCCTGTCGACTGAATTGCTGGAAAAGACCATCGAGCTTTCCGTTTTTATATTGCGCAACGATGGTGGGAACTACACCTCCAGGGTAATAATCTACGAATGTTCCATTTTTTTTCCCGTTCTTATATTTCCCCGTAGCTTTTAAGGTATAATCTACCTCCGAATATGCCTCAAATTTACCATGTAGAACGGAAATTGAAGTACTCCTTCCAATTACGACAATTTCAGAGCTTTCTTGGTCATCTTTTACAATTTTGTAATTTTCGATCGAAAGAAGGCGCCCCTTACTGTCAAATGTTTTCCACTCCTTTACTTTCAGGCCGTTTTTATATGTTCCACTTAACAAAAGAATTCCTTCTGGGCTAAAAGAATTCCAAACTCCATTTAGTTTTCCGGATTTAAATATAGCGCTGTTTTTCAATTTACCATTGTCCCAATAATTCAACCATTCTCCATTTTCAAGACCATTGATATAACTTCCTTTCATTAAGGTTTTACCATCTTCATAATTGGTAATCCAAATACCAGATTTTTGATCATTTTTATAGCTTCCTTTTTTGTAGGTGCTTCCATCAGAAAAATAATATGTCCAATTACCTACACGCAGTCCTTTTTTGAAATGAGCGACATACGATATTTCTCCAGAAGAGAAATAATATTTCCATTCTCCGTCTTGATCTCCGTCGATAAAAAACCCAATCATTTCAGGCTTTTTATTTTCTGTAGTCCAAATCCAAGCGCCATGTTTTTTACCTTTCTTGTATTCCCCTTTTGTTTTTTGATTTCCATTAGGAAAATAAGTTTCGTAAATACCATGTAAAGTATCTAAATGGTATGAGTTAATCTCCTGTATCTCTCCCAAAGCGGAGTAGAAATACCAAATGCCGTCTTTGAGTCCATTAATAAATTGTCCCCTTACAGTAATTATTCCATTAGCTAATCTCTCTTCAAATGGGCCAGTTTGTAATCCATTAGTATATGTATAGAATTCCTTCATCCCTCCACTCAGGTAATATTTTTTAATTTCCCCGTTTCCATTTTTAACAATGGGGGTGTGGGTAGAATCTTGCTGATAAAGCTCAATCAAGTAAATGGTATCATTTGATATGTATTCCCTTTTTTCAAGTCTACCATCATCAAAAAAATATTTCCAATCTCCGTCAGGACTGCCAAGGGCATAATTTCCCTCTACAACCATCGCACCCTCTTCACTCCATTCTTTTAAGGAACTATCAGGCACATTAAATTTGAAGAAGCTTTCAGATTTTAATTGTTTATTTTTAAAATAAGCGAGCTGTTTTCCATGAATTCTATCACGAAAATAATTCCGCTCTTCCGTCAAAACCCCATTGAAGTCATAAAATTTCCATTTCCCGTGCTTTTCTTTTGTTTCTCCTATTATTTCATCAATATAATAGGAGCCTTTTGAATTTATATGTCTCTTTTGAGCATCCCAATATAACCTGACCATGTCCGTTTGATTTTCAGGTTTAACTTTTTGAGAAAAGAGAGACTGAATTGTAAAAAAGAATATTGAAACAAAGAAAAATAATCGAAATGCAAACATTAGATGCTAACTTGGTTTATCAAAGCCTTTAGGTTTAGGTTTTGCAGAATTAAAAACAAACCGAATAAAAAGAAAACAATACCTATTAAACGATTCATTTGTTTGAATAAAAATGGGGTCATCAGTGGTTTTAGCTGTTTCGCCCCTATAATCTTCAAAAGATCAAAAAGGAAAAAAGTTACAAGTATTACTCCAAGAAAGACAAATTGTTTAAACTCGCCTTCGCCTGTTCCAATACTTT
Organism: Flavobacteriales bacterium; assembly: GCA_003331365.1. Taxonomy (GTDB): domain Bacteria; phylum Bacteroidota; class Bacteroidia; order Flavobacteriales_D; family Crocinitomicaceae; genus UBA952. The sequence continues at coordinate 32,955 of QOQC01000005.1, forward strand.
GATTTGCCAAGGTAATAACACTAAACCAGTAGAAAATTACAAGAGGATTGGCAAAGTTTAGTAGGAATCCTTTTAAAAAAAGTTTTAAATAGTCTTTTTTTTCAGGATCATAAGATTCTTCGTTTGGTTGATCCGAAATTTGATATTTCTTAAAAAAATTATAAACCCCATACACCATGAATACCCCCCCTCCAATAAAGGCAAATAGTAATTTATTTTCGGTGGTATCAATAAGCGTCACTTCAATGATGAAAATTTTTGCAAATAAAATGTAGATAGCATCACTAAATAAAACACCTAAATCAAAAGCGACGGCAGCACGAATTCCTCTTCTTATACTTGTTTCTATAAGAATAAAGAAAACAGGGCCCATCATCACGCTGAGTAAGAACCCTATACTACATGCTTTTAGAAAAAAATCCATTCGTGCAAAGTTAGAATTTCTTTTCATCAAAATTGCCCTGAACCAATACGATAAAGATCGAATTTAATGTTTTTAATTTTTCTCTCTTTATTCCAATGATTCTCGTTAAATTTGTGCAACATTTAATCGAAGTTTATGAAGACCGCAATTGCAAACGAGAAATTAGACAGTATTCTTGCTAAAGTCGAGAAAAAAGGAGCAGCAGCACCAAAGCTTATTGAAGATTTAAAAGAGCTTCGAGTGATTGCCTTGGAAGAAGGAGATCCTTTGGTTGTAAAAATATTGCGGTTGACTTATGAGTTTATTGAAGATAAAAAATGCTTTAATGTTCAAGCTCAGTATGAGGAAGACGAGGAGGGGAATGAATATCCTATCGAAATTGAGGATAAAGAAAACCTATTATATCTGTTGTCTCTACTGAAAGATGCAGAACATAAAATTAACAGGGAAGAAATCAAAGATTACAGAACAGTAATCAAAGAAGAGTTATATTAATTTTTTTAAAGGCAACCAAATATTAAACCTATTCGTCTATAAGATAATACGGACAATTTGATTGTTCATATTTGGTTTTATTTAACTTGCAGATTACCTGAAAAGAGTTTGAACTTCACATTTTGAATTCTTTTCAGGTTTTTTTATAAGCAATATTGACAATATTTCGCTTTTTTATTGTGCTCAATAGCCAATTCTGAATCGAAGACGTCATTGATAACAATGCCAATAAACGATTCAAACATCACACAAATATCAGCAAGGTTATGTTTGGGGTAATTGAGCTTGTAGTCAAGCTTTTGAATGTCAGTTAGAGAATATATAATAGCTTCATCTGGGTATTTGCCAAAGCTATCTTTAAAAAATAAAGAATAAAGAGCCAGCTGTACGGAATGCTTGCAATTGGTGAAGGCAGCGGTAAGGTCATTGTTTCGCACATTGAATTTAACATCAGCATCATTTACTTTTCCAGATTTATAATCAATAACCCTATATCGATCCCCAATTTTATCAATTCTATCGATATATCCTTTGAAATGAATTGTTCGCAGTATACCCCGCACAGAAATGTCTATACTAATTTCCTTTTGGGCCTCTACCTGAACAATGTAAAAAGGTTCGCTTTGTTGCCTTAGAAATTCGAGTTCTTTTTTAATTGTATTTTCAATGGTATCCTGCGCAATTGTATAGCTCAATAGATTTTTTCCTTTAAGAAACAATTGAGATTCATTATCAAAGTAAATCAAAAATTCCTGATACAATAGGTCTTTATATTCGCTAAGCATTTGCTCAAAATCTGCCTCCGTAAGTGCCTTGGGTTTTGGGCTGATTTCATTTCCCATTTTATCAAGTAAGGCATATTTCTCGAATAATTTCTCGAGGGTATTATGGATTAAAGAACCGAATTGTTGGCTTTCAATATCCTCCTCAATTGACTTCTCTTCTCCCAATTCAGCTATATATCGATAGTAAAAGTCCATTGGACAACTTAGATAAGTATTTAAAGAGGAGGCAGAAATTGCTTTTTTAAAATGTTTCTGAATACGTCCCATAATGAGCTCAGATTTTTCAATCGCCTGAGCGTTCACTGAGGATCCCTTTTTAATGGGAACATTGTAATGTTTTCTAGTTATAATAACATTATTATTTATTCTTTTTAGCTCTAGTTCTAATTGCAGTAGATATCTACTTTTTTCTTGGGGTCCGAGCTGCTCATTGTTAGAGGAAAAGGTTGCTGTTAGTTTTTGGCATTGATGGAGCAACCTGTAAAAATGATGTGCGAAAAGGCCTTGTTTTTCCCTTGTGGTTGATAAGCCGAGAGATGCTCTTAGGTCCATAGGAATAAATGAATTAACCTGATTAGTGGCAGGGAGCTTTCCTTCATTCATTCCCAGTGCAATGATGTGGTTAAAATCGAGAAGCCTGGTTTCGAGAAGCCCCATAACTTGAACGCCTTTTTTTTGATCCCCTTTAAACGATATGTTCTTTTGGTACCAATGTTGATCGAAGAACATTTTGAAGCTTTTTTGACTCATTTCAGGGATGCCTTCAGCAATGATATTTTGGAGCTCAATCAAGGATTCATCAAATACCATGAGAATGGTTTTTTCAAACGAATGTTCTTTTGAAATATTTTTGATTATCAAGGAATTGAGTTGTCTGATATTCAATATGGCCTGCTCCCAGTCATTATTCCAATTCCCGAAGGTTAAATTGACGACTTCACCCAGGAATTCAGAAATTTTTAGTGACTTTACGGATTGAAAAATCCTATTCATTTTAATCGAATCTCTTTCAATGTCACCGAGGCGATACATTTCCTCCATTGATAAACAGCTTAAGGTAACGGAGTGATTTATCAAACGTTGAAAATCATAGAAGTAGACCGCTTCTGTATTGAACTTGATTTTGTTTTCTTGAATTTGAAATAAGATGTCTACCCAGGATTTAATGGCTGTTTGAGCAATTGGAAGACCGAGGCTAATATTTGTATTAGAAATATTAGATGGGACGTTTTTAGAAAGCGCACTAATTAATGATTCATCACACAATAGAACAAGGGTGCTGTTTTGCTCATCAATTGAAAGCTTACTCAGTTCATTTGCAGCAACCTTCACTTGACCAATTTGCTGAGAGCATTCAATGATATTTAGCTCCATTTTTTTTGACTTCAATTTTTTTTGAAGAGGTAGGCTATGACCGACACCTAAAAATTCATGGTTTTTTCTAATAAAGCTTCCTGCTTCATGTATCGAATCAGAGGTGTAAAACTCGTCAGCGTCGCTCAAGAAAAAAGCACGTTTCATTTGAATCAGCATTTTCATTGATGAAAGCTCTGAAATAGATAGAGCATTAAATCCAGCAAAAATGAATTGGTGATTTTGCTCATAAGAAGAAAGGTGTTCATTTAAATTCTCATAAAAATTTCTGTATGATTGACCGGAGGTAGTTTTATTTTCATTTTTCAGGAGCTCCCTAAAATTCTTATATATTTCGGGTATATACCCCCAGAATTCTTTAAACTTTTTTTGAGAAGGAGACAATTCTTCATCATTTAATTGCCATGTTTCCAATTCCTTAATTGATTTTAAATTTTTAAAAACCATTTCAGCATCTAGTAGGTATTTGTCGACCTCGTCAAAATCTTTCAAAAGTGTATTCCCCCAGCTTAAAAAGTCTTCAAAGCTTTGATTTTTAAAAGGAGGTAGCTTGGAACTCACATGATATAGAGCTATGAGCTGTCTTGTTGGGTCAATTTTGGTTCTGCCTTTCGACTTCATCCATTTGTCTATGGTTGTAATCTCTGGAGAAAAGACAGGGGATGTAGAGTAGAGGGTTAGAGCCTCTCGGATTTTATTGATAGAACGATCAGAGGGAACGACTATGGTAAGTTCGTTAAAATCAAATTTTTTGTCTATTATAAATTGAACAACTTTTTGAACAAAACTCACTTGACTTTCTTTTATTTTTTGGTAAAAACTCGTTGAATTGTGCTTTCTCCAAATGAATATGGAATATATTCGAAAGAAGGGATTTCATGGGTTAAAATAATTGGAGAACTTACTCCCAGTTTAATTTTCCCATGAGTTTTGGAAAGCCCCATTGCTGCGGCCCCATTAATTGTTAAAGCATTAAACGCTTCATTGGGAGTTAAATTCATTTTAATACAAGCTAAAGACCAAATCTGTAATAAATTAAAACATGGAGATGATCCAGGGTTAAAATCACTCGCCAATGCGAATGGGATATTTTCATTAATTAAACGTCTTGCATCTCCAAAAGGAATGCTTAAAAAATGGGAACATCCAGGGAGAAAAGTCGCAATAGTTGAACTGTTTTTTAAGGCTTTAATATCTTCTTCGTTTAACTCTTCTAGATGGTCTACACTCAATGCGTCAAGGTCTATTGATGCTTTTACGCCACCCATGGTGGAGAATTGATTCACATGAACTTTTGGAATGAGTCCATACTTCTTTCCGGCTTCTAGAATTCGCGTCATTTCATCAACTGAAAAATAATTTCTTTCGCAAAACACATCGATGTAATCAGCGAGGTCCTCTTCTGCTATTTTTGGCAACATTTCATCAATCAAGAGGCTTATGTATCCTTCATGGTTTTTTTTATATTCGATTGGAAAAGCATGTGCACCTAAAAAGGTTGATTTAATGGAAATCGGCATATTTCTTTTTAGCTTTTTCACTACCCTCAATATTTTGAGTTCATTTTCAACAGAAAGACCGTAACCTGATTTTATCTCAACTGCTCCAGTTCCATGAGCAATCATTTTTTCAATTCGTTTTTCTGCAGCGTTATAGAGGTCTATTTCAGATTCAGAACCAAGTTTTTGTGCAGAATTTAAAATCCCTCCTCCTTTTAATGCGATTTCTTCATAGCTTAATCCACGAATACGATCTACGAACTCCTCCTCTCTTGTTTTCGCAAATACTGTATGAGTATGAGAATCACAGAAAGCCGGCATGACATAACATCCTTCGGCATCGATAACCTCAAGGTCACGCCAATCATCTATGCCTTCCCATTCAGTCATTGGACCATAGGCTGCAACCTCTGATCCATTTTCTAGAGCAAGAAATGCATTTTCAATAATCTTTAGCTGATCACAATCCGCCCCCTTAACCACGTCGGGTAGACCTTCCCCAGCCTGTACTAAGCCTTTTATATTTTTGATAAAAATATTCCCCATTGCATTTTTTACGTTTCGAACTCCATAAAGATAATTTTAATTCTTTTTCACCTGTTCAAAAAAAACTCAGAAAAAAACGGTAACTTAAATAGAGTAATAAAAATCGAGACAGAATGATTTTGAACGGTAAGAAATCTGAAATACTTGCAGAAAAGTATTTGTTAGAAAGGGATTACCAGATTCATTTTAAAAATAAACGAGTGGGGCGCTATGAAGTTGATTTGGTGTGTCAAGATAAAGACGTTATTGTTTTTGTTGAAGTGAAGTCTTTATCATCGAATCGAATTAAAAATCCATATGATGCTGTAACCCATTCAAAGCAAATGCGAATTATAAAAGTTGCAGATGCCATACTCAATAATTACTTTCCAATCAACGAGGCCCGGTTTGATGTTATTTCGATTGTAATAAAAAATGGCAAACCTCAATTTGAACATTTGAAAAATGCCTTTACTCCAGAAATCAATACACTATAATTTTAAATTCAGTAATTTCGTTTTGATGAGGTTTCTTTTTCTTTTCTTTTTGGTAATCGGGCCGACTATTTACGGTCAAGTAACAGATGGTGCTAGGCCTGTTGTTTTTACCGAAAAAGGAGCTGGGTGCACTCCTCCCTCCACAACGACCTACATGGAGTTGAATAATGTACGTGCTATGATTCACACTGCAGGTAATTTGTGGCAAGTTCCTGGACAAAATTTTTCTCAATATGAGGTTCCCAAAAATTCGGGGATTATGGCTCTTTTTACTGCAGCACTTTGGTTAGGGGGAACGGACATAAATAACCAGTTAAAACTTGCAGCCCTAAGATACCGTAATGGTCAGGATTATTGGACGGGACCTTTATCAAAAGTTTACGCAGAAACAAACTATGAAACTTGTGAGTCATATGACAAACATTATATTACTACTCAAGACATGATTAGGGAGTTTGTGGCTTGGAGACAGGCAGGCATAGACGACAATGAGAATGGTACAAATACACAAAATGTTCTATTTCCAGGGTACGAGGTCCCTGAGATTATTCAAAATTGGCCAGCACATGGAGATGTATCAGCAGGGCAAGATTATTATTTAGCTCCTTTTTATGATAACAATGATGATGGAACCTATAATTGGCAAGATGGGGATTACCCATGGCATGACATCAACAGAACAAAAGAGTGCACCGTTGATAGAACGGTTTCGTTATATGGCGATATTAATTTTTGGTGGGTCATGAATGACAAAGGAAATATTCATACAGAAACTGGTGCAGACCCGATTGGAATGGAGATTAGGGCACAGGCATTTGCTTTTGCATCAAATGATGAGGTAAATAACATGACTTTTTATAATTATGAATTAATAAACAGAGGTACTCAGACCTTATATGACACCTATTTTGGCTTTTTTACCGATGGTGCTCTTGGAGACCCTTATGATGATTATGTAGGTTGTGACGTAAATAGAGGACTGGCTTATTATTATAATGGAGATAATTTTGATGGTGACAATAGTGGCTACAAAGGATACGGCACATCTCCCCCAGCAGTTGGGGTTGATTTTTTCGAAGGACCATATCAAGATGATGATGACGTCGATAATGCATTTGGAATTAACGAAAATGAGGCCCTAAACGGAATCGGATTTGGTGATGGGGTTGTTGATAATGAACGATTCGGTATGCGTCGGTTTTTATATTATTCAAATACAACAAATGGCGCGAACCCCAGTCAAACGGATCCAATTGCTGCCGCTGATTATTACAATTATTTAAAAGGGTTTTGGAAAGATGGATCCAAATTTGTCTATGGTGGCAGCGGTCATATATCAGACGCTGAGGCAGACCCAGACACTCCCTGTGACTTTATGTTCCCTGGAGACACAGACCCTTTGGGATGGGGGACAAATGGAGTACCGCAGGCCCCATGGACTGAACAAACAAGCAATAACCCTCCCAATGACCGAAGGTTTGTTCAATCTGCTGGACCCTTTATTCTTAAGCCTGGAGCTGTTAACAATATTACTGTTGGAATAGCTTGGGCGAGAGCTTCTGGAGGAGATCCATTTGCATCAGTTGAGACATTGAGAAAAGCTGATGACAAAGCCCAAGCTTTATTTGAAAATTGCTTCAAGGTTTTAGAGGGCCCCCATTCTCCTGATTTAACAATACAGGAGTTGGAAAATGAGCTTATCTTGTTTTTGTCAAATTCTACGTCCTCAAATAATTATCAGGAAAATTATGAGGAGTTTGATCCTTTTATTGTTGCTGAAGAAGGTTCTGATAAATACTACAGGTTTCAAGGGTACCAAATATATCAGGTCAGAGATAATTCGGTTTCTGTATCCGATTTGAATGACCCCGCACTGTCCAGGTTGGCCGCTCAATGTGATATTGTTGATGGAGTAGATCGCATTATTAATTTCGAATTTGATGACGATCTCGGAGTGTCAATTCCGGTGGAAAGAGTAGATGGTTCAAATGTAGGGATTCAGCATTCCTTTAAAGTGACTACTGATCTATTTGCGCAGGGTTCACCAACTTTAGTCAACCATAAAACCTATTATTATGTGGCTATTTCTTATGCATATAATAATTTTAAAGAATATAATCCAAATGACCCATTGTTTCTAGACGGACAACAAAAACCCTACATCCCTTCAAGAAAGGCTTCTGTGGGCTCTGTAAAAGTTGTTTCCGCTGTTCCCCACAATCCTACTCCTGAGTCAGATGGAACTGCACAGTTGGTAGAATATGGTTCAACTCCACAAATCACTAGGCTAGATGGATATGGAAAT
>QOQC01000050.1 GCA_003331365.1 Flavobacteriales bacterium
GTCGACGCTTTAAACAGAAATGAATCATGTGGTGGTCACTTTAGAGAGGAGTATCAAGACGAAGAAGGAGAAACATTGAGAGACGATAAAAATTTCAAATTTGTTTCTGCATGGGAATACAAAGGACAAGAGGCGACCAATTCGGTTTTACATAAAGAAGAATTGAAATACGAAGCGATTAAAATAGCTGAAAGAAATTACAAGTAAAAAACATTCATATGGCATCGAAATTTATTAATGTAACACTTAAAATATGGAGACAGAAAAATGCTGACTCCAAAGGGAAAATTGAAACATACGAGCTTTCTAAAGTTTCGACGGATAGTTCTTTTCTGGAAATGCTAGATCAGTTGAATGAAAAACTCATTAGTGAGAAACAGGCTCCTGTTGCCTTTGATCACGATTGTAGAGAAGGTATTTGTGGATCTTGTTCTTTATACATCGATGGGAGGGCACATGGACCACAAACCCAAACAACCACATGTCAGCTTCATATGCGAAGCTTTAATGATGGGGATACTATTTACATTGAGCCTTGGAGATCCAAAGCTTTTCCAATAATTAAAGATTTAATTGTAGACCGCTCTGCCTTTGACCGTATTCAGCAATCAGGAGGTTTTGTGTCCGTAAATACATCAGGTAATACGATGGATGCAAATGCAATTCCAATTCCCAAGGCAGATGCAGATAATGCATTTAATGCAGCTACATGTATTGGTTGTGGCGCATGTGTGGCTAGCTGTAAAAATAGTTCGGCAATGTTATTTGTAGGGGCTAAAGTTTCACAGTATGCTCTTCTTCCTCAAGGTAAAGTAGAAGCAAAAAATAGAGTTCAAAACATGGTGAGACAAATGGATGAAGAAGGCTTTGGAAATTGCACAAATACAGGAGCTTGTGAGGTGGAATGCCCTAAAGGCATTTCATTGGAAAATATAGCGAGAATGAACAGAGAGTTTTTAAAGTCAAACCTTACCTCAGATAAATAAGAAATTTTACTTCAAGACATTAACTGAACCGTTAATGACCACCTTTTCATCATTGTCTTTCGGTTTGAATTTGATGACCCAACTGTAGAGTCCGGCCTGAACAGGAATACCTTCTTTAGCCCCATAAGAGCCGTCCCAACCGGATTGATGATCATTCGTTTTCCATATCAATTCACCCCACCGATTATAAATACTCATTTCAAAATTAAATGGGTCAAAACCACTTGTAAAAATCGCTTTAAATAACTGGTTGTGTTCATCGGCATCTGGAGTGAATGTATTTGGTACATAATAAATGAGCTGTTCCTGATACGAAATCAAAACTGAAGCACTATCCGTACATCCCTCAGAGGAAATCGCGGTAAGGGTGGCTAGGTAGCTGTTTTCTAATGCGGTATTATATTGATGAGATCCCTCCTCTTCATACGAAGAATTCCCATCGCCAAAATTCCAAATATAATTTTCTGCACCAAATGATTCATTATAAAAATGAACAGTCGAATTTCCTGGGCCTATCGTATTTGGTGATACGGTAAAGGCAGCGACAGCTTCTTCAACACACACGATGTCTTGATAGGTTTTTGATGTATCACAACCATTTACATCTACCATATTAAATGTTAAATCATAACACCCCGTTTCATCAAAAACAAAACTTTGTGTACCACAACCAGATAGTGATATTCCATTAGAGAAATCCCACTGACAATTTTGGGCATCGGGCACAAGATTAGCCAAATCAAGGGCGTACGGTAAACATCCTATATTATTCAAGGGGTCAATGTTTGGCAATTGAGCCACATTCATAAAGGCTTGAACTGTGTCCGCATTTTCGCAGTCATTCGCATCTGTTCCCATAACCATGTAAATTGTGTTTCCTGAGGGCCAAAATTCAATCGAACCTTGCCCAGAAGGAAGCCATTGCGTTCCATCATTCCATGAATAGCTTTGGGCTCCACTGGCATTTAGCGAGATACTTTCCCCAAAACAAAAATCTTGGTCAAATCCTGCCGACACTACAGGTAACGCATTGAAAAATACTTCCGTTGAATCAACACAAACAAAGCCGTTGTCATCAGTAGCCGTAATCACATACCATTGAGATCCGGGAATATCAGAAGGATTGTCAATCAAGTTTTGTCCATTACCTAAAAGATTACCTGCCTGTGTCCATACGTATGTTCCGTTTAATACTGCGGAAGCGCTTAAATCGAACACATCATTTTCACAAATTGGACCAGAATTTGAGGCGGTAATTGTACAGCTACAATTTGGATCAGTGTCTGATAAGATGGTAAGCTGAGTAACGTCTGTGCAAACAAAACCGTTGTCATCAGTTGCGGTTACCTGAATGGGGTAAGTTCCAGGGGCTAATGCAGGAATATTGGTTAAATTTTGACCAGTTCCCAATACATTGCCTAACATATCCCAAGTATAGGTTCCGTTACTGACAGCAGTAGCATTTAGGTCAAATGTTGAATTGAAGCATACTGGGCCAGAATTTGAAGCTGATACTGTACAACTACATTGGGGGTCATTTGCGGGTAATACTGTTACTGTTGCATCCGCACTTCCACTTGCAATAACTCCGTTCCCAAGGTCCTCACTACCTGTTACAGTGTAAACGGTTGTAGATGAGGGAGAAACCGTGATTGTTGGCCCAGTTTGTCCACCAGGACTCCAAACGTAATCTGTTGCTCCTGATGCAGTTAGTGTGGCATTATCTCCCGGACAAATGGTTGCATCATTTACCGTAACCACAATAACAGATGTACAACTTACATCAGCAGTACCAAAGAAATTAAGAGGAAGGTTCATGGTTTGACTGCTATAATTTGAAAGACAAATGAGATATTGTTCTCCTGCAAGAGCGGGAATCCCAGGCTCAAAATTTGAAGGATCTCCTCCCGGTGGCAGTGTTGAAGCTACTCCTGTAAATCCCTCGCACATTCCATTCCAATTACACCTGATAGGGGGTAAATTGTTATTAATAATATCATTACAAGAAGAGGCGCTATATGGCCACATGATCCAATCAAGACATCCGGTAGATCCATCTGTTCCAAATGAAAATTCTAAAATTCCATTACTTGCAACATTAATCACCATCCATGTACTGTTCAATTCTCCAGCTAAAAGACATCCTGAATTTCCCGATCCAGGATTCGTTGTTGGATTTGAGACATTGTTCCCATCCAATTCCAAAACTGAACCAGAACCACTAGGATCAATGGCAAACGTAGCGTTCGTACAAATATTTACGGCATCAACACAATCACTTGCCGTAGATGTTTGTGCAAAAATATTTTGGCTTATTAGAAAAAGGAAAAGAAAAAAACCAACAGCTTTCACGACATATATTTATACGTAAACGAGCCGGAAAGATGTAAGTTGCTTATCAAAAGATTACTTGATTTGACCTTTCTTGGAGGTGTCTTTATACCACCCTTCGTTATCTTTAACTTCCACCGGAACATCTGCGGCATCGTTCAATTTTCTTTGAATGTTCATCCAATAGAAAAAACCACCGAACCCAAGAATTAAGAGAAAATAATTGAACGCGTTGCCAATGATTTCGAAAATTTGAAAAGTCCATTGTAAAATATCACCTAGTAAAAAGAAAAAGTCTGTCGAATTCATAGTATCTAATTGGATAGCACAAAGAAAACAAATTAAATGCTTAAAACAAAATTCAGAGCTCGCCTAATAATTCGAAAGTTTCTTTAGACGCATTTTGCTCCGCTACTTTTTTTGATTTACCTTTCCCAATACCATAATCCTGATTGTTTATTTGAACAACGATGGTGTATTGCCATTGACCTTCAGCATGTTCTTCAGAGACAAGTTTAAAATGAAGCTTTAGTTTTTTCCTCTGGCACCATATGTATAGCTTGGATTTAAAATCTATTTCTTCATGAAGTATTTGGTTAAAATCTAGATATTTACGAAAAACGTATTCGTTTAAAATTTTTTTCGTTTTTTCATATCCCCCATCTAAATAAATTGCACCAATAATGGCTTCAAATGCATTTCCTTCAAGCGTGGAAATATTTATACTTCTACTCTTATTATATAGTAGCACTTCCCGAATCCCAATATCTTCACCAAGCTTACTTAAGTTTTTTCGGTTTACAATTTTGGATTTAAGTTTTGTTAAAGCTCCTTCATCATTTTCAGGGAATTTTAAAAACAGGTATTCTGCTGTAATGGAGTCAAGAATTGCATCTCCAAGATATTCTAGCCTTTCATTGGAATAATGGTGCGCTTCGTCATTTATATGAGATCGATGTGTAACGGCTTTTTGAAAATAAGAAATGTGCTTAGGTCTGTAACCAAATTTTTTGAGAATGAAACGGTAAAGTTTAAGTTCACCCTCTGTTCTTTTATTTCTAAACAAAGGTATTTTCAGAGCATTAAGGCTTAAATTTCTTAACTATAACGCTAGTATTGTGCCCTCCGAATCCAAAGGTGTTTGAAAGAGCAATATTGACGGTGCGTTTTTCCGCTTTATTAAAGGTAAGGTTTAAATTTGGATCTAAATTTGGATCATCGGTAAAATGATTTATGGTAGGAGGCACAATATCTTCTTTAACGGCCATTACACAAGCAATAGCCTCAATAGCTCCTGCGGCACCTAAAAGATGCCCTGTCATGGACTTAGTAGAACTAATATTTAGTTTATATGCATCATCCCCGAAGACCGCTTGAATAGCCTTTACTTCTGCCACATCTCCGAGTGGAGTTGAGGTGCCGTGAACATTTACATAATCTACTTCTGAAGGCGATATATTTGCATCCTCTAGAGCCGAAAGCATTGTGTTCTTTGCCCCTAAACCATCGGGATGAGGCGCAGTCATGTGATGTGCATCGGCAGACATACCACTGCCTATGATTTCAGCATATATTGTTGCCCCTCTTTGAATAGCATGCTCATATTCTTCAAGTATCAAAGCCCCTGAACCTTCACCTAGAACAAAACCATCTCTATCAACATCAAAAGGACGTGAGGCCGTTTCTGGAGAATCATTTCTTGTTGAGAGAGCCCTAAGTGCATTAAATCCACCCATTCCCATTTCGTTTACACAGGCTTCGGAACCGCCGGTCACGATGGCGTCTGATTTACCTAAACGAATCAGGTTAAAGGAATCTATCAAGGCATTTGTTGCAGAAGCACAAGCCGATACGGTCACATAATTTGGCCCCCTCAATTCGTGTTTGATTGAAATTTGACCGGCAGCCATATCTGCAATCATCTTTGGAATAAAGAAAGGGTTTAGTCGCGGGGGACCATCACTACCAAAGTAGTTTTTTGCTTCATCTTGAAATGTATTTAACCCCCCGATACCAGATCCCCAAACAACACCAATTCTATCTCTATTAGGATTAGAATCAAGTAAACCTGAATCTTTAAGTGCCTCATCACTTGAAACAATGGCATACTGGGTAAAAGCATCCATTTTACGAGCTTCCTTCCGATCTATAAAATCCTCTACATTAAAATTCTTTACCTCACAGGCAAATTGTGTTTTAAATAATGAGGCATCAAAATGAGTTATTGGAGCTGCCCCGCTAACACCGGCAATTAGGTTTTTCCAATATTCGTCTTTGGAATTCCCTATAGGAGTGAGCGCACCAAGCCCTGTAACAACAACTCTTTTTAATTGCATAAGAAATGTTTATATGTTTAAAGTTCTATTTTGCGTTGTCTGCAATATAGTCAATTGCATCACCAACTGTCTGAATTCCTTCAGCCTTGTCATCTGGAATTGAGATGTTAAATTGCTTTTCGAATTCCATGATTAGCTCAACAGTGTCAAGGGAGTCAGCCCCTAAATCATTGGTGAAACTTGCCTCGTTTGAAACTTCACTTTCTTCAACATTTAATTTGTCAACAATTATAGCAACAACTTTATCTCTGATATCTGACATCTTTAATTATTTTAAGTTTATGAATGCAAAGAAAAAAACAAACCATCAAATAACAAAATAATTCTCAATTATTTATCAACGCTACACTTTTAATGGAAACAATTCCGAGGCAATTATCTAACTTTGTCTTTCAATACGATGAAAAAGATTGCCATTTTTATTTCTGGGGCAGGCTCAAACGCACAAAGGATGATGTCATATTTTGCTGAACATCAAAAAATTAAAGTGGCTTGTCTCATTTCTAGTAAAGAAAATGTGCAAATTTCTGATACTTGCAAAAAACACCAGGTGCGTTACTATGAATATGGTTGGAATGAAGGTGATAAAGAACACATTTTAGGTATTCTTGAAGCAAATAGAATAGATTGGGTTATCCTCGCGGGCTTTTTAAAGAAAATCCCCGAAACGATGATAAATACCTATTCCAATAAAATTATTAATCTGCATCCCTCGTTGCTTCCCAAGTATGGGGGCAGGGGCATGTATGGAATGCACGTTCACCGTGCTGTAATTGAAGGAAAGGAAAAGGAGTCGGGTATAACAATTCACTATGTTAATGAGGAATATGACAAGGGTAAAATCATTCAACAGTTTAAAACCCCAATTCAAGTATCAGATGATGCGAATAGTTTATTTGAAAAAATCAGACAGCTCGAGATAAATCACTTTATTCAAACAGTTGAAAATGAAATCTTAAACCCATCGGTCAGACATTCTGATTGAGGATGTCTGCAAAATACCAACAATCCTCGTATGATACGTATAATGGTGCGGGTGCAACTCGGATTACATTGGGTTCTCTCCAGTCTGCAACGATTCCCGAATCAGTAAGCTTCTTAAACATCTCTTTTCCATCCCTTTTAAAAAGAATGGATAGCTGTGAACCTCTGTCAGAAGGGTTTTTTGGGGTAATAATTTCTAGGAAGTCCCCATGTTTTTCGTTGAGATTTTCAAGTAGAAATTCTAAATAAGCAGTAATTTGATCTCTTTTTTGCCCAATTCTATTCATTCCGGCTTCTTGGAATATTTTTAATGATGCCAAATGTGCTGCCATTCCTAAAACTGGAGCATTACTTAGCTGCCACCCTTCAGCTCCTTTAATGGGATAAAATTCATCTTCCATCATAAATCGCTGTTCCTTATCATGTCCCCACCATCCTGCAAAACGTGGAAGAGAAGAATCATCTGCATGCCTCTCATGCACAAATAGTCCCGACACTCCTCCGGGAGATGAGTTTAAATATTTATAGCTACACCACATGGCAAAATCAACATTCCAATCGTGCAATTTAAGATTGACGTTTCCTGCGGCATGCGCCAAATCAAAACCTACATATGCACCGGCATCGTGTCCAGCCTTCGTAATTTCATTCAAGTTAAAATATTGTCCAGTATAATAATTTACGCCCCCAATGAATACAAGAGCAAGTTCGTTTTTGTTTTCTTCAATAGCAGAAATAATATCCTCATGCCTTATGGTGTGTTCTCCCTCTCTTGGACCAACTTCGATTAAGTCTTCTTTTGAATAGCCGTGAAATTTTAGCTGAGATTGAAGAGCATACTGATCGCTGGGAAATGCTTTCTTTTCACACAAAATTTTTCTTCTTTCACCTTTTGGCTGATAAAACGAAACCAGGAGGAGGTGAATATTCGTAGTTAAAGAATGTGTAATTACAGTTTCTACTTCTTTTGCTCCCACAATTTCGGAAGCCATTTTAGTGAGCTGTTCGTGATAGCTATACCAAGGTCTCCTAGATTCAAAATGTCCGTCAACTCCAAAATGTGCCCAATCATCCAGCTCTTCTCCTATAATTTCTCTCGTAGTAATTGGCTGAAGCCCTAATGAATTACCCGTAAAATAACGAATTTGGTTTTTATGGAAAGACGGAAATATAAATTGTTTTCTAAAATCCTTTAGGGGATCATTCTCATCCATTTCTTTTGCAAAAGACAACGAGGTTTTGAAGATCATAAGTTCTTATTATTGCTAATTTTGTGAGCACAAATATAAGGATAATGAATACGAATATTGATCGATCGGTAGAGGAGTCAAATAAATTATTTGAATTGGCTAAGAAGGTGATCCCAGGAGGAGTGAATTCTCCTGTTAGGGCATTTAAATCCGTTGGTGGAAATCCAATATTTATTGACAAAGCCAAAGGTGCGTATTTGTATGATGCCGATGGCAATCGTTATATTGATTATATAGCTTCTTGGGGACCAATGATTTTAGGTCACGCAAATGATGAGGTAGTCGATGCTTTAGCAAGAACAGCAGTGAAAGGGACATCCTTTGGGATCCCAACGGAGTTGGAGACAAAAATTGCATTACTCGCTACCCAAATGGCTCCAAATATAGACCAAATTCGATTTGTAAATTCTGGAACTGAGGCATGTATGAGTGCTGTTCGTTTAGCTCGAGGCTTTACAGGTAGAGAAAAATTAATCAAATTTTCTGGTTGTTATCATGGGCATGCCGATCCGTTTTTAATTGAGGCAGGAAGCGGTGCAATAACTTTTGGGACTCCAAATAGTCCTGGGGTCACAAAAGGGACGGCTAAAGATACTTTATTGGCTCCTTATAATGACTTAGAAAGAGTTCAGGAAATTTTTTCCGCTAATGAGGGCGAAATAGCAGCCATAATTATAGAGCCTGTTGCCGGTAATATGGGTTGCGTCCCACCATCGAAAGGGTTTTTAGAAGGTATTCGTAAGCTTTGTGATGAATATGGAGCCCTTTTTATCTTCGACGAGGTCATGACCGGGTTTAGATTGGCACCAGGAGGGGCCCAGGAATTTTTGGGGATAAATGCTGACATTGTCACCTATGGAAAGGTTATTGGTGGAGGTTTGCCGGTTGGCGCTTTTGGCGCCAGTAAGGAAATTATGACTATGCTTGCACCAGAGGGCCCAGTTTATCAGGCAGGTACACTTAGTGGAAACCCTTTGGCAATGACGGCTGGATATACAACCCTAAGTATATTGAAAAGCGATCCTGATATTTATGCTCGACTCGCAGAGAAGACAGGATATCTTGCAGGCTTGATGAAAACAGCATTAAATGAAAAAGGATTGGACTACCAACTAAATCAGCTGGGTTCTATGATGTCATTACATTTTTGTAAAGAGGAAGTGGTTGATTTTGAAACATCGAGCAAGGGGAATAATGAGATGTTTAAAAAATATTTTCATTACATGCTTGATCATGGAATATACCTTCCACCAAGCGCATTTGAAAGTTATTTTTTAAATGATTCAATTTCTTATCATGACCTTGATGAGACTGCGCAGATTTTTCGCGACTTTCTTATTTCTATGTAACGAACATTTTACACATTCTGTTGTTTACTCATTAAATACAGGTAAAATGCAACACAAAGGCAAAATTTTGGAAAAAGCAGTTCGTGAGAGTGGCATGCCTTTAACTAAGCTTTCAAAGAAAATGGCAAAAAGCAGAAGGTGGATGTACAATGCATTTGAAAATGAGAATCTCTCTATTGACTATATTTTAGAAATAGGTAAAATCATTCATTACGACTTTTCAGAAGATTTAAAAGACCTCAGAAAGTTTAAAGAATCGGCAGAACATTTTGGAATCAACTCAAATTCCGAAGATTCAGAATATTGGAAGAATAAATACTTAAATTTACTCGAAA
Source organism: Flavobacteriales bacterium (assembly GCA_003331365.1). GTDB lineage: Bacteria > Bacteroidota > Bacteroidia > Flavobacteriales_D > Crocinitomicaceae > UBA952. The sequence goes on from QOQC01000050.1 coordinate 9,572, forward strand.
AATATAATTTACTTTTAGAAAGTAAATTGAATTAAATCAAAATTTATTCAGTGATATTGGTTACAGGTTCATCCGGCTTGATAGGCAGTCATATTCTTTATGATCTCATCGCAAGAAAAGAGAAAGTAATAGCCCTTTATCGTTCTGAAAGCAGAAAGGAACGAGTCCAACAACTATTCAGTTATTATAATGAACAGCTAAATCAAACACATAACTATGATGAAATAGAATGGCACAAAGCGGATATTATGGACATTGAAGCATTAAACGAATCTTTTAATGGAGTTCAAAAGGTTATTCATTGTGCAGCACTCGTATCTTTTCATAAGCTTGATTTTCACCGGTGTATGAGCATTAACCGAAGAGGTACGGAAAATGTCGTTAATTTATGTTTGAAAAATAAGATAAAAAAGCTCTGTTATATTAGTTCAACTGCAGCAATTGGGACATCGGGGAATCCTATTTCAGAAAATGCAAGATGGGAGTCGGGTAAAGAGGTTAGTGGATACTCGGTTTCGAAATACAGCGCCGAAAAAGAGGTGTTTCGCGGAGAGGCTGAGGGGCTGAATTGTTCCATTGTAAACCCATGTCTTGTCTTTGGTCCTGGCAATTGGCATAGAAGCTCATTAACGCTGCTCAAAGCGGGAAGCAAAGGCTTGCGTTTTTATCCGTCTGGCGCAAATGCCATGGTAGATGTTCGAGACGTATCAACCATTGTATTAAAATTACTTGACTCAGAAGAATCAGGAGAAAAATACTTGGTCATAGGTCATAACATTTCATTTAAAAGTTTATTTAACCATATCGGTAAAGCATTTAACAAGCCTGCACCTCAAAAGAAATTAAATAAGTTTATTGCGCATACTACTGCTTACATTGTTGAGAACGTATACAGAGTTTTTAGAAAAAGGAGCCCTATTTCTATTGAAAGTATACAATCTGCATACAAAACCCTTGAATATTCTAATGAAAAAGTGAAAAAGAGATTTGACTATAATTTTTATTCCATCGAAGACACCATCGAAAACGCCGTAAAAGGGAGATTTAGATGACTAGAATTAAACTCATAAAAAATAAGGATGCCTTATTGCAGGCCATTTTGGTCGTAATTTATTTGGTTGGAATAGTTGGTTTTTCCCAGGCTAAATTTAGAGACACACTTCTTCCTGCATCTGGTATTGTTTTGTACCTGTCTACACTAGCAATTGCCCTTGCAAGTAAAAACAAAATCAAATTTTTGGTCTTTATGGCTATCGCATTTATTATTGGCTTTGGTGCAGAAGTAATAGGGGTGAATACAGCATATCTATTTGGAAATTATGTATATGGGATAAACCTCGGCCCCAAGCTGTTAAATGTTTCCATCGTCATTGGTTTATTATGGGGTGTTTTGGCTCTAGGTGCGGCATCAATTATCGATCAAATGGCCATTTTTAATAGGTGGAAAGTATTTTTTGGAGCAGTAATTATGCTTGGTGTAGATTTAATAATGGAGCCCGTTGCGATCGCGAATGAATTTTGGTCTTGGGACGGCGAGAATGTTCCTTTGTATAATTATGTATGCTGGTTTTTGATTGCCATACTCTTGCAGCTTATACTCCGGAAATTTAAACTAAATGAAAAAAATAAGGTTTACAATACACTACTCATTCTTATGATTGTATTTTTTGGTTTTTTAAATTTGTATTGAAGATGATCGTTTTAGGACCTTTAATTTTGATATTGTCATTTTTTGGAATGGAGTTTATGGCTTGGTTTACCCATAAATTTGTTATGCATGGATTCATGTGGAAGTTTCATAGGGATCATCATCAGGTTGAAGAGGGTTTTTTTGAACGAAATGATGTGTTTTTTATGATTTATGCCATTCCCTCTTGGTTGTTAATCATGCTTGGCTCCATGAATGGGTATTGGGTTCCTGTATGGATAGGTTTTGGAATTGCACTTTACGGACTAGCATATTTCTTAGTTCATGACGTGTACATTCACCGAAGACTTAAATGGTTTAGAGATGTTGATCACCCCTATTTTTATGCGATAAGAAAAGCGCATAAGGTGCACCACAAACACTTAGGTAAAGAACACGGCGAGTGCTTCGGGATGTTGGTTGTGCCTAGAAAGTTTTATCTCGAGGCAAAAAAAGCGTATTTGCTCAAAAAGAAAAATAAATGAGTCTCTATTTACTCTTAATGATTTTTTCTTTTGGTTCTTGTTTGGTTCTTAGCTTTGACCGCAAGGTCGCCTTTTACAAAAATATGAGATTTCTTGTTCCAGCTATTGTTGCAGTGGCTATCCCTTTCTTGATTTGGGATCAAATTTTTACAGATTATGGTGTATGGGGGTTTAATGAAGACTACCTTCAGGGCGTTTTTATTGGTAAACTTCCAATTGAGGAGGTTTTGTTTTTCTTTTTTATCCCATATTGCTGCGTATTTATCTATGAGGTTTTAATTGCTTATTTCCCAAATGCTTCATTACATAGGTTGACAACGGCATTTTCCATTTTTCTAGTTCTTTCAGGAGTCATGATGGCCCTTACCCATCTTAATCAGTGGTATACATTGTCCGCTTGCTCATTAACTGTATTGATTGTAATTTTTGTAATGAAACAGAAATACATTTGGTATCCTCGGGCTATCTTTGCTTTTGTTGTAGCGCTTATTCCTTTTTTTGTGGTCAATGGAATTCTAACCGGTGTTGCAACGGAAGAACCTATTGTGTGGTACAATGATTCGCACAATACGGGTATTCGAATGCTCACCATTCCGCTTGAGGATGTTTTCTATAACTTTTCTTTATTAATACCGATTATTGGCATCTATCACTTTTTGAAAACCCGCTCAATCCAAAGCTCAAAATAATACACAACACGGAGTTCAATTCTTTTTCCCGCTTCAAGGAATTTCCAAGTAGATAATTTTTATTTTCGTATCCATGTCTAAGAATGTTGACAAATACAGTAAACGTGGAGTCCGAACGAGCTATGCTTCCACGATAATTGGAATCTCACTTGTTCTTTTTATGATTGGCCTCATTTTAGGTGGTGTTCTGGGGATTAGAGAATTTGAAAAACAGGTTAAGGAAAGCATTCGGGCAGATATTTTTTTTAATCCAGAAATGAATGAAACAGACATCAAGCTGATTGAAATAGAACTCAAACAATGGTCTGAATTTAGCGATGTTCATTTTGTTTCTCCGGAGCTTGCTATGCAAGATTTTGGAGGAGTGGGTACTTCTAAGGAAGAGATGCTCGAGATTCTTGATGGAGAAAACCCGATCCCACCAACCATTGTCTTTAGTCCAATTGAAAAGCTGGCAGATAAGAAAGGCATGGATTTGATTAGGGAAAAGCTTATGGAATCATTCAGTAGTCAAATTGAAGAGGTGAGCTATGATGAGAATAGTGTCAAAGATGTGAACATGGGCTTTCAGCAATTCATTTATCTATTATTGGGGGTTGCTCTTTTACTTGTTGTAATCGCTGTGGCGATGATCAATAACACCATCCGGTTAGCGCTTTACTCGAAGAGATTTACCATTAAAACGATGCAGCTTGTAGGGGCAAAAGGCTCTTTTATTAGAAGGCCTTTTTTATGGCAAGCTATTCTACAGGGGGTTATTTCAGCCATCATCGGGATGTTTATATTAGTAACGGTATTCTATGCTTCGAATAATATGTTTGATACTTTTGAAATCACATTTAGCCAAGGATCATTTGTTGTTTTGGCTTTATCCTTATTGACATTGGGTATATTTATTACGGTTTTGTCTACTTGGTTTGCATTAAACAAGTATCTTCGTATGAGTTTAGATGACTTATATTCTTGAAAATGAAAAAAGCAAATAAGCAAATAATAGAGGAAAAGAAAGACCCAATTTATCACTTTGGGTTTAACAAGGACAATTATAAATGGCTTTTTATTGGTCTGGGAATTAATGTTCTTGGCTTTTTACTTATGATAGGTGGGGGAGCAGATTCTCCAGAAAAATTTGATGGTGATGCTTTGTTCAGTCATACACGTATTACTTTAGCCCCAATACTTATTTTAATTGGTTATGGAGTTATCCTATACGCCATCATGAAACCAAACAAAAAGAATTCAAATCCTGAATAGGTTGAGTACAAGTATTCATGACTTTTATTGAAGCCATTATTTTAGCGATTATTGAGGGGCTTACAGAGTTCCTGCCTGTGTCTTCAACAGGACATATGATCATTGCTTCTACTTTTATGGGGAATGCCTCGGATTCATTTGTCAAGCTTTTCACTGTTGCGATTCAGTTTGGAGCCATTCTTTCGGTGGTTTTGGTATATTTTAAAAAATTCATAAAATCCATCAACTTTTACGTGCTTCTTTTTGTGGCATTTTTGCCCACGGGAATAATAGGTTTATCTCTAAAAAGCTATGTAGATGCCTTACTAGAGGAAGTTGTAGTCGTTGCTATTTCCCTGTTAGTTGGTGGTGTTGTGCTTCTTTTTGTGGACAAGTACTTTGCCAAAAACGAAACAGAAGGAACTGAGGAGGTATCCTATAAAACAGCATTTATTATAGGAGTCATTCAGAGCATTGCCATGATTCCGGGAGTGTCGCGATCGGCGGCTACCATTATTGGTGGTATGTCTCAAAAGCTCACTCGAAAAGCAGCTGCAGAATTTTCATTTTTCTTGGCTGTCCCCACGATGTTCGCTGCCACCGTAAAATCTATGTGGGATGAAAAAGAGCTACTAATCGAGTCCACAAATAATGAATGGGTAATTCTTTTGATCGGAAATGTAATCGCCTTTATTGTGGCCTATTTCGCCATTAAATCCTTCATTTCGTTTCTTAATAAAAACGGATTTAAGGTCTTTGGGTATTACCGAATTATCCTTGGAGGACTCATTCTTATTTTGATGGCGGCTGGCGTAAATCTTGAAATGGCGTGAAAGCGACTCAATTTCAGGAAGGCCATGTGCTGCTGATTGACAAGCCCAAAACATGGAGCTCTTTTGATGTCGTCAACAAGCTTCGTTGGCAAATCAAAAACAAGCTTAAAGTCAAAAAAATCAAGGTGGGTCATGCAGGAACCTTAGATCCTTTGGCAACTGGCTTATTGGTGTTGTGCACGGGTAAGTTTACCAAAAAAATTGAGGGGCTCACTGCAGACCATAAAACTTATACAGGTACGATTCTTCTTGGAAAGACTACACCTTCTTACGATCTGGAAACAGAATACGATGCCGAGTTTCCAACAGAGCATATAACGGACACCCTCATTGATGAGGTGCGTCATTCTTTTATGGGCAAACAATTACAGACGCCCCCCATCTTTTCTGCCAAGCAAATTGATGGCAAACGCGCCTATGAATTTGCAAGAAAAGGCGAATCAGTTGAACTCAAGCAAAACCAAATTGAGGTTTTTGATTTTAATGTCGATACCAGTGCATTGCCCGAACTGCATTTCTCTATCAAGTGCTCTAAAGGAACTTATATTCGTTCGATTGCCGCAGACTTTGGAAAGGCATTGAGGAGCGGAGGAACGCTCATCGAATTGCGCCGTACCGCCTCCGGTGATTTTGACATTAAAGATGCTTTAACGGTTGAGGAGGCAATCAAAATGATTGAAGAGAGCGAAATTTAAGCCAAGCCCTTTTTTAGTACTAAAAAATCCCTATTTTTGTCGTCCCATTGAATAGGCCCGAGTGGCGGAACTGGTAGACGCGCTGGATTCAAAATCCTGTTCTTTCGGGAGTGCCGGTTCGATCCCGGCCTCGGGTACTAGAGAGGAGACTTTTTCACAAGAGTCTCCTTTTTTT
>QOQC01000051.1 GCA_003331365.1 Flavobacteriales bacterium
GGTAATCTTTGAAACCTCAAGTGTAGAAATGCCTTGGGATGGAATTGACCGAAATACCGGAAAAATGGTGGATCGAAATACATCTTTCGTTTGGAAAGTCGTGTTAGAAAAGCCTGAAATCAACGAGAAGCCTGAATATAAGGGCACTGTAATCCGTCTATAGTTAAGAATTCTAAAAACCATATCAGCGGTCAAGGTATTATCCTTATTTTTGTTTAGTAAATAGCAATAAATTGAAATTTCTAAATTCTAGATTAAGACCAAAACGTTTTGCTTATTTTCCTAGATACTACGATGAAAGAAAGGAGAAGTTAGAGTTAAAGCGAAAGTTATATTCAGATGAAAATCTTAGCGAGAATGATCGTGTTTTGATGATGCGCGAAAAGCTGAGAGATAAACGTAGTAGTCATCAAATTGGTCAAAATCAGTTGTACAATAGAAATACGCGTTCTCTATTTTTAATCTTCTTATTCCTTGTATTAGGATATTTCATAATGAATGGTCTCGATGATATCGATCATGTCATATTCAAATTGATGGATTGATATGAATGTAATTGAATTGCTTTCAGAACATATTTCAAATCAAATAGCCGCTGGAGAGGTGATTCAGCGACCATCCTCAGTGGTTAAAGAACTTCTCGAGAACGCGATTGATGCTGGAGCTACTGAAATCAAAGTTCATATCAAAAATGGAGGAAGAACCAATATCGTCATTCAAGATAACGGGAAAGGTATGTCTACAGATGATGCTATCTTATCCTTCAAAAGACATGCGACCAGTAAATTAAAAGATGTTGACGATCTTTTTAACATGCAAACTAAAGGCTTTCGAGGTGAGGCATTGGCATCCATTGGGGCCATAGCTCAGGTTAGCATGAAAACCAAACACAAGGATTCTAATGGGAATGGTATTCAAATTGAATATGCAGGAGGTAAACTTGTGGAAAAAGAAGAATGCGTTTGTGATATAGGAACATTGATTGAAGTAAAAAATATTTTCTTCAATGTTCCGGCAAGAAGAAGTTTTCTAAAGTCTGATTCAATTGAATTCAATCATATTCGACATGAGTTTGAACGAATTGCAATGGCTCATCATCAAGTGAAGTTGTCATTATCTCAAAATAACACTGAGATATACAATTTAGCAGAGAGTAATTTACGTAAGAGGATTACAGATATTTTAGGTAAAAATAGCAATGAAAAATTAGTTCCTATTTCAGAAGAAACTGATATCATTTCAATCCATGGTTTTGTTGGTAAGCCAGAAAATGCTAAGAAGACAAGAGGAGAACAGTATTTCTTTGTAAATAACCGCTTTTTTAAGCATTCCTATTTTCATCACGCTATTGCCAAAGCATTTACACAGCTTATTCCTGAGAAGTCACATCCTAGCTATTTTGTGTTTTTTGAAATCAATCCTGCAAAAATTGATATTAATATTCACCCAACCAAAACAGAAATTAACTTTGAAGAGGGTAAATTCATTTATTCTATTTTGCTTTCAAGTGTCAGACAAGCTCTAGGGAAGTATAATATTGCACCAACAATTGATTTTGATGTTGATCATAGTTTTGATGTTCCCCAATCGAAAAAGAATGAGGACCCTAAAGAGCCTGAAATAAAGGTGAATCCATCATACAATCCGTTTTCGTCATTTGAGAAAAAAAACATTTCACATGACAATAAAAGTGCTGCCTTGAATAAACAAGGATTTGGACATCAACATTCTCCAGAGGATTGGCAAAATTTCTATGAAATACAAGAAGAAGAAAAAGCACTTGAAAATAAATTAATCCAAGAAGAATCGTCATATTCTAAGCAGGAATTTTTACTTCGGGACAGATACATTATTACAAATTCCAAATCCGGACTATTAATTATAGACTCTAAGCGAGCACGTCAAAGGATGATTTATGATGAAATGATGAATCAATTTGTTACCAAACCAATAGACTCTCAAAAGCTTCTATTTCCTGTTGAGGCTGAGTATAACAAGGATGAAATTTCTTCGTGGAATGAAGCGCAAAATCTACTCAAACAGCTCGGATTTCAATTTAAAATTGAAAAAAATACGATTATTTTTGAACAGTTGCCAGCCTGTCTTGATGAAAACGAAGCAAGGCATTGCATTTCGGATATCACAAAGGTTTTATTAGAAGATGACGCAGATAAGGGGGAAATGGCACATGAAATTGTAATTAAAGTGATCAAAAGCACAGGTCAAAGTGTTCAATTTAAAACAAATGAGGAAATCCAAAATTTTATTGAAGTTTTATTCTCTCATAGTGATCATTCCTTTTGTCCAAATGGTAAACCTATTATGCAAACCATAACACTAGAACAACTTACTTCAAATTTTTAATATGCTCAATAATCTCCCACAAGTCACCAAAAACATCTTGATACTCAATATCATGTTCTTTGTTGCTAGTTTTTTTCTAAGGACTCAAGGAATTAATCTTATTCAGGATTTTGGAGCACATTATGTAAACTCCCCATTTTTTGAACCCTTTCAGTTGGTAACGCATTTTTTCATGCACGCTGACTTTTTCCATATTTTATTCAATATGTGGTTATTCGTCATCCTTGGCGCTCATCTTGAAAAAATGTGGGGAGCAAAACGATTTTTTATATTTTACTTAGTTTCTGCTTTTGCAGCCTTTGCACTATTTAATATGATTGGAGTTTATGAAATTGAAACTTTAAAAGCACAATTAATACAAGATGGCAACACCATGAGTACGATAAATCAAGCCATTCTTAATGACAGTTCCTTCGAATATTTCGGAGATAAATATACCGTTGAGCGATATATTCGAATGGTTGAAACTCCGATGGTAGGAGCATCTGGGGCTATTTTTGGTGTCATGGCAGCATTTACCATTTTATTCCCAAATACTACCTTTTATCTATATTTTGCAGTTCCTGTAAAAGCAAAATATCTTGTTGGTGCCTACTTAGCTTATACTGTTTATAAGGTTTTTAATCCAAGCGAAATGGATAATGTAGCTCATTTGGCTCATTTGGGAGGAGCAATAGCTGGAGCGGTACTGGTTTTGTATTGGCGAAAAAAAGACCGATCAAATTTTTGGTAATATGTATCAAAGGAGAAACTTATCTGAGGAACTCAAGCATCAGCTAAAAAATGGAACGATGACCAATCGTATAGTCATCGCGAATGTGATTGTCTTTTTACTTATTCATACTGTATTGGCTTTAGGACGAATGTCAGATAAAGATTTGTATCCGCTAATTGACGTCATTTTTGCTTTAAACACTTCCTGGAAAGAATTCTTAATGATGCCATGGGGTCTATTTACAAGTATATTCACGCACTTTGATTTATATCATATCTTCTTCAATATGATCTTTCTTTATTTCGCTGGAAATATGTTTGAAAGATTTTTTAGCGGAAAGAAATTACTTCTTGTTTACATCTTTGGTGGTTTATTAGGGGGAATATCCGAAATACTGAATACCACCCTGTTGAGCTCGGTTTACGAAGCTCATCATGTTATTGGAGCATCAGGTTCTGTAATGGCAATTTTTACGGCACTTGCGTTTTATAGCCCAAATACCAAAGTACATCTATTTGGTATACTTCCAGTTCGTTTATTCTTGCTGGCACTTTTCTTTTTGGCTACAGATCTTATTGGAATCGGTAAGGAAGGTGATAATATTGCTCATTTTGCTCATCTTGGTGGTGCTTTTTTTGGTTTCTTGGCAGTTCAGAATATAAACACATCCAAGAATGTCATTTTTCAAATAGAAAGACTAATACAGAAGTTTAAAAATCTATTTAAGAATAAGCCCAAAATGTATTATACGCGATCAGACCAACATAAAACTGATGAACAATACAACTTTGAAAAAATAAAGAAACAAGAAAAAACAGATCTCATATTAGATAAAATATCAAAGTCTGGTTATGATTCCTTGACAAAGGAGGAAAAAGATTTCCTTTTTAATCAAAGTAAAAATGGATAGCTCTGAGAAACTAAGATCCTATAGTTTGGGAGCAGTTATTGGAATGAATATACTGTTTTCAGTGCATCTTCTTTTGAGCTATACAGCCCCATATGTCAATCCGGAGGAGCTTTCTATTATTCCTTTTTTTGGCTTAACCTATCCCATCGCTTTAATTATGAATCTTGTTTTTATAATGGTCTGGGGTATTCTAAAATCGAAATGGTTCTTCCTTTCTTCTAGTCTAGTATTAATTGGTATTCCTTTTCATGTAAGGGTTTTTTCCATACAGCTTTCTGACAACACAATTCCAGAAAATGCCAATTCAGTTAAGGTAATGAGCTACAATGTTCGATTATTTGGATACTATGAGGACAATGAGTCAAAGGCAAAACAAAGAAAAACCGATATCATTAAATATATACAAAAAGAAGCTCCCGATGTATTGTGTCTTCAGGAGTATTTTAACAAGGATGGAGATCCTTATTTCAATACCCTAAATTCTATATACAATATCATGTCAATAAATGATCATCATGAAAAAAGTAAATACAACCGAAGAAAAAGAACGCATTTTGGTATTGCTTTATTTTCAAAATACCCCATTATTAATAAAGGCTATGTTCACAATGAAATAAAATCTCAAAGCAATGCAAACTTTTGTATTTATGCAGACATTGTTAAAAAGAAGGATACTTTTAGGATTTACAATGTTCATTTACAATCCATAAAACTGGAAACAGATGAATACACACAACAAACCAATATGAATGCACCGGGTTCTTCAGCTTCAACCAATTATAAGTCGGCCATTTCAAAATTAAATAACGCCTTTAAAATTAGGTCCATACAAAGCAAATCTTTGAGTGATCATGTCCAAGGTTCGCCATACAAATCAATAATATGCGGAGACTTCAATGATACCCCCCTTTCCTATACATATCAATTATTCAATACAAACCTAATAGATGCTTTTAGAAATACATCGAGTGGATTTGGAAGTACTTACAGTGGCTACCTACCTGCAGGAAGAATTGATTATATATTTCATACAAAAACACTCAATTCAGCAAAATTTGAAATTCAAAAAGAAAAATTAAGTGACCATCTTGCGATTTCTTGTACTATCTTTTAAGCATGTTTTTTGAAATTAATCCATATCATATTGACACACGTTTAATAAAAGAAACGGTTGAATCCATTAGGAAGGGAGGAATAATAATAATACCAACAGACTCCGTATATGCGGTGGCTTGTGACCTTCATCATAAAAAGGCATTAAAAGCCCTTTCCAAATTTAAGGGTGAAAAATTACATCAAATGAATCTCTCTATTATCTGTAAGGATATATCAGAAATATCTGAATACACCAAGCAAATCAGTAGATCAAACTTCAAAGTACTTAAGCATCATTTACCAGGTCCATTTACATTTATTTTAAAGGCAGGGCAGATTGTCCCCAAAATGTTTGATTCAAATAAAAAGGAAATAGGCGTAAGAATCACAGAAAATGAAATTGTGCAGTCCATAGTGCGTGAGCTTGGTAATCCAATTGCGAGCTCATCTTTACATAATGAAGATGAACCCATACTGGACTATTTCGTTGATCCTTATGCAATTTATGAGAAATTCGAAAATCAAGTTTCGATTATTATTGATGGTGGACAAGGACAAATAGAGCCGTCTACGATTGTAAATTGCTTAGAAAACGAACCGGAACTCATTAGGCAAGGTGCTGGAAAACTAATGTTATGATTTATATTCTCGATTGCGGAAGCTCAAAAACTAAATTTATTCATCAAATGGTTGATGAATATATGGAGTGCAAAACCATTCCCTTTTTTGACTTTAAAAACACTCATTTGACTGATGCTATTGGCGTGATTATTTCCGGCGCGCCCATATTGATAACGGAGGAGAATATGGGCCCTTATCTCGAGGCTATCGAATGGATAAAAGAGGTTTCTATTCCTTTACTAGGCATATGCTTTGGGCACCAACTCATTGGACTTCAATTTGGATCATTGGCAAATAAAATGAAAGAGGATAGAGATTTTCAGGAAATCGAAGTTTTCGAGGAATCGCGTTTGTTCTCTAGACTTCCTAGAGTTATTGAAATGCAAGAAGACCATTGTGAATTTATTACTGTTCCACAACACTTTAAGCTTCTTGCCTCATCTGATTGTTGCTTTAACGAAGCCATGGAACACAAGGATAAACCGATATTCAGCGTACAATTTCACCCAGAAGTATCGGGTAATTACGGTAATATTTTGATGGAGAACTTTCTTAAAGTTTGTGTTTAAGCCTCAGCGATTGATCTTAAGGTTTCTATATCAATCACCTTAATTCTTCTAGCACTAACACTAATTATGGCCTCTTTTTTGAATTCGTTAATCAAGCGAATTAAGGACTCTGTTGCTGTGCCAACCATATTCGCCATATCTTCTCTTGCTACATTAATTTCCTTTTCATTATATGCCTCATACAAAAAAACCAACGCCAATGCAGTCCGTTGACGGACTGTTTTCTGTGTCATATCCGTAACAAAATCAGCCCATTCTTGTAGCTCCATGGAAAGCTCTTGTATTAATCTATTTTGCAATTGTGGATTTGAATCTTTGTAGTGGTTAAAATCTTGCTTAGAAATAAAGCATATTTCAGTATTGTCCTCAAGAGCCGCAGCATTTACGTTGTATGGATTTTCACTTAAAATCGCTCTAAAACCAATAACTTCTCCAGATTTACATATTTGGAATATCTGCTCCTTACCATCTTTTCCGTACTTGAAAATTTTGACCAATCCTTTATGAATATGAAAAATACCCTTTGGGTATTTTCCCTCAGAAAAAATGATTTCATTTCGCTTGAGCAAAAGACTGCTATGGTCTACAGGGTCAAAAGAATCTGATTTCTTATTATCAATAAAAAAACCATCCAAGCCACCTAAGCAAAATTTGCAGGAATGAAGTACGCGATTACTAGTCAACTGTACGGAGTTTTACAAATAAAAAAGGCGACTCTTCAGCCGCCTTTCATTTTAAAGTTTTAATAACTTCTTGGTCAGCTTTTGATTACCGGAAGTCATTTGAATAATATAGGTGCCTCTTGGTAGCGATTCAACATTTAATTCAATGTTTTGTCCTCCTGATACTTTATTTTCAAACCTCTCATTGAGCATCAGTCTTCCTGACAAATTATATACGCCAATGTTCACATCACCATTCTTGGATAAATCAAACATTACATTGCATTCTGTACTTGTAGGATTTGGATAAACCACCATGTCATCCACTTTACTCTCTTCGTTAATAGAAGATTCTTCGAGACCTAAATAGTTATCAGAAGCCCAAATACCTCTACCAAATGTAGCAATGTAGATTTCTCCAGGTCTTCCGTTTCCTTCTTCAAAACTTCTCCATGATTGACGAACTTCATATACCGGAGTACCTTCAAATCCTTCCGAAGCACTAACCCAATTTGAACCACCATCTTCAGATACTAAAACTCCACTTGAAGTTCCCACTACAATAATATTTGGATCATCTCTATCAATAATACCGTCATAGCAAGCCACCTGAGGATTAGATACCGAAGGCAAATTGGTAAATGTAGGCGTTGCGGATGTAGCATTGGCTGTTCTTTTGTTTGATCCCGAGAATCCTGTAAACATGATTAAATCATCTTCATTGTTCGGATTTAAGGCAATACCCTCTGCTCCACCGGTAGATATTTTGGTTGCAGTAGTATACGTAGGGGTTGTTGCAATACCCGCAACAATATCATAGGATACCTTTTCATTAAATAAGGTATCACTTGTATAAACACTTCCTAGTCCATCTATTCTCCAAACCCCATTAGTTTCTCCACTATAATAAAAGTGTTCTAAATCTCTAGAGAAAGCGAAATCTTTTGAGCTAAAACTGTTTCCACCAACTCCTTTTGCAATACATACCCAATTCGGCTCTTGTGAAAGACGTAAGGCATTTCTCGTACCCCAAACTTCACCACCATTTATGTTCACAAAAACAACAAACCAAGATTGATAAGGGTCTTGAACTTTAACAGTATCCCAAGTTACATTAAATGTTACCGTATCTGTTCCGATTCCTAAGATTTCACCTGTCACGGAATTAATAACATAATTTGTAGAATCAACTGTCAAGCTTGGATCGTAATAAAGCGTATCGTCGAAATAATAATCAGCTTCTGCAATGAAAGTGATTGTATCACCAGAAGATAAGCTTGGTACCTTTATTGGGTCACCAGCCGAATAATTCTGAGTCGGGCTAAATTGAATTGAATCCTCTGAGTTTAAATCATAATACTCAGACATAGCAAACTCCGTATGGAAAGGATGTATCCCTGTAGCCGTTCCTCCAGCAGGCTCATAATTTCCTGGTAATTCGGGAGAAAAATTAGAGAAGTTCTCTCCACCATCAGCTGTACGTCTAATAGAATTATTGTAAACGCAAGTAAAATATACATCAGGATTAAAATGTGAAATTTCTGTTTCAAATCCATCACCACCACCCACTTCAATAAACTCTTGATAAGTGTTTAGGCTATGGTCATTGTAGAGAGTTCCATTATCTTGGGTTCCACCCATAACAGCTCCCGACTTATCATAAGCCACAGAGTAAAATTGAGTAACGTTATATCCTCTATTTGCAGGATACCAATTTTGCGCGAAGTCTTCGGTTACTCCAATTCCACCATCATTTCCGACATATAGTCTGTTATTTGCATCCCACTGCATTTCATGGTTGTCCGCATGAACATAAATAGGTGTTGTAGGATTAACAAACCACTGACTCACCTTTTCAAAACCTCCGGATGGGGGATTATCTACGGTTTGGTTCCATCTCCAAATATCTATTCCTCCAATGTAAATCTCCTCTGGATCTGAAGGATTCACACTAACAATGGTGTTGTAATAACCTTGGTTTCTGTATATATCAAATTCATTGGGCGGTCCTGATTCTCCGACAAACTTCGTCCAATTCAGTCCACTGTCGTGTGAAACATGCATACTCAAGAGATTGTTATCTGTTCTAACTGCATACACGGAATATCCACCTGACTCGTTTCTCTCTTTAGAAATAGCCAATTCAAGTCGTGTTTGTCCACCTCCATAAGGAACATGTGACGCGTCAAAGTTTGAGGAATTAGGATTCGTAGCAGAAGAAATATCCTCAAAGGTGTTTCCTCCATCAATTGATACAGACATTTTATAAGCTGCATTGGACACAACAATTACTTGTCCATCTCCAGATATTCTAATCTCTCTACATGAACTTTCCCCTGTTGGAACCGTTATAGGCGAACTATCGTCTGGCGACCAAGTTTTTAAACCTGAATTTCCAGTTGTAAACCAGACTTTATTCTCAACATCCGAACTGACAACCTCGTTAACATTGACAGTACCAGATACTTTTTCCCAATTAACACCTAAGTCAGGAGAGTACCACAATCCGTTACCACCAAATCCTTCATGTTGTGAACCAGTAGCAACATACAAACCACCATCAATAGTTTGAGTAATACTTGAAATATTCGGACTTGCTCCTGCATTAATGTATGATGTAACTCTACCCCAAGTATCAGCGGCATTGTATGAAACAAACAAACCACCAGAAACACCACCGGCCCAAATGCGATCATTCCAAAGACGATCAACACAAACAGCTCTTGTTCTTCCCCCAATGTTATCTGGTCCTTTTGAATAAAAAGCAATGGACTTGGATTGAGGTAATCTTCTCAAATCTTGTTCTATCAAGGCAAGCTTTTCATTTGTGATTCGCTCACCAGTCTCCTGGTCAATGTATCTGGCTTCTAACCAATTTCTCGCATCATCCGCTGATGGAGCATTTAGAATAGATAAGTCAGATTTTACGTAAGTACCTTTTGTTGAATCTTCTTTCGGTAAAGTGTATAACATACCAACAACTGAGGCAACTATCACAGAACCAATAATGTAACGCATTTTCATAATACTGAATAAATAAGTTTAGTGTTAAACAACCGCCAAATTAATGAATAATTCGGACTTTATTAACATAAATTTACGAAAGATTGTTCAAGTAAAAAAAGAAAAATTTTGAGCAAATTTTAAATACGCTTTTTAAGCTCTTAAAATAAGTGTTTTTCTGCTCTGTAGGAAGACCGCACGAGCGGTCCGCTTTCTACATATTTAAAGCCCATTTTAAGCCCCAATTCTTTGTATTCTAAAAATTTTTCAGGAGTAATAAATTCCGCAACAGGTAGATGCTTAGGTGTGGGTTGCAAATATTGTCCCAGGGTCAATATGTCCACTTTTACATTTCGAAGATCCTCCATGGTTTCAATAACTTCATCAGAACTTTCTCCTAGTCCAAGCATTACGCCAGATTTGGTCTTCATTCCTCCTTTTTTTAGTCTAAATAAAAGTTCTAAACTCCTGTCATATTTGGCTTGTATTCGAACGGCTTTTGTTAATCTCCGAACAGTTTCAAGATTGTGAGAAACAATTTCTGGTGCAATATCAATAATGCGCTGTAAATTATCCCATTTCCCTGCAAAATCGGGTATTAAAGTTTCCAGTGTTGTACTTGGAGATATTCTTCTAATGCTTTCTACAGTTTGCACCCAAATTATTGAACCTCCATCCTTTAAATCGTCACGGTCAACCGAAGTCAAGACAGCATGTTTTACTTTCATAAGCTTAACACTTTCAGCTACACGTTCTGGCTCTTTCAAGTCAACGGCATTAGGTCGTCCCGTTTTGACAGCACAAAATCCACAAGACCTAGTACAAATATTTCCCAAAATCATAAAAGTGGCCGTACCTTCTCCCCAGCACTCGCCCATATTTGGACAGCTTCCACTTTCACAAATCGTGTGGAGTTTATGTTGATCAACAAGCCTTCTTACTTCACGGTAATTTTCACCTGTAGGAAGCTTAACCCTTAACCATTTAGGTTTGCTTATCTTTGTTTGAATTTGATCTTGCTCGGACATGAATGGTTTTATAATTGAACAAAGTTATTGATCTTCTGTTTCAAATCATCTCTTTCTGTTATCAAATTTTTATGGTCTTTTCGATTTAATTCAGAAATTAATAAAACACGTTGCCAAAACCTCATTGAAAAATAAAAGCTATATCCAAACATAGGTATGAGCAAAAAGTATAAAACAGACAGGGGCCAGCCAATTAAACCGGGTAAAAAAGCAAATATTCCCAAATTGATTGGTCCTGCAATAAAAATCATCATCATAAGCTTTGTAGAACCCCAAAACACATCTCTTCGAAATTTTTTCTCCACAAATCTTTTGATTAACAAGTAAAATATTGCGCAATGTGCAAAACCCAATATTGAAAAAGGGATTAATGCGGCTTGAATGAAAAAATGAATCGGTTTAAATCGGTTATTTATCGAATCATAAAATAAATCATCAGATGTCTCAATCTTTTTAAGTTTTTGAAAATAAGTATCAATAGAAATCTTCAGTTCTGAACTAATTTTAAATTTTGATTCATTTATTTTATTGGCAAGAGCAGAAGAATATCCCCAACGTTCTGCGAGGTCAGGATTATTGGAAAAACTGTCAAACATCCCTTTTCGCTCAATAATCATTATTTTCTCATGATATTCCGCATTTTCTATTTCCTCAACATGAGTGAGTTCCTCTTTAAGCAAGCCTTCAACAATTGAGGTAACTTCACTAATGACTTTCGATGGATTTTCTTGATATTCAGATTGGTATTGATTTAAAAGAATAGGCTTAGAGTTTTTTATGAGTAGGTCACTTCCAAATCTAGAGGGATCCGAATAATTACAGCCAATAGCCGCAATGTAAATGTCTTCCTCCCAATTGCATGCTTCTAGTGTGGTGAAACCAATTCGAACAGCACCCTTTTTAATTGGCTTTAGCCTTCTTACGAAAGTATCATCTGTAAAACCTTCTCCAAAAATCAACAAATTTCTATTTCTGAGTAAGGTTTCCGTACATTTTTTAAATACTTCTGTATTTTTCTCTTTTGTATTAACACCATCTCTTTGTCTATAAATAGGCAGCATATGAGCCACCCAAAAAATGGGTTTTGTAAATGACGTGAAGACATCAGACCTTGTCATAAAATAAACTACAGAACGATTAAAAGCAGCAATAACCAATGGATCCATAAAAGAAGCCGCATGATTACTCACATATATAGTTTTACCATATTTCGGTGGTTTATTAATCACTTTTACATTTCTGAAATACAACCTTAAGGTGTAGTTCAGGACGTAAAACATTATAAAATATAGTGGCCTCATTTCTTCAATTAAAGTCGTAAATGGCAAAAGTAATAAAACTCGATATAAAGAATTAACAATATAAATGCTAATAACTTTTACTTATTGATACCAATTATTGATTTTCAAATTCTAATTTTAATCAAAAAAAGTAATGAAAGTCATCGGTTTATTTTGTGGGGGATATTCATCCGAATATGAAATTTCAATGAAAAGCGCACAATTAATCTCTGAAAATTTCCCAGATGAATATGAGTTGTTAAAAATCATTGTAACTGAAAGTAATTGGTATTGTGACTTTAATGACTCACAACAAATTTTTGACATGAATACCGGTGAAATTGATTTACCGAATGGGAAAATAAAAATTGATGCTGGGCTTATTTGCATTCATGGAGACCCTGGAGAAAATGGCAAAATACAAGCGTTCCTTGAACTTAAAAATATCCCTTACCTAAACAGTGATTTTCATTCATCCTCCTTATCTTTTGACAAATACACATGCAATCAATTTCTAAAATCTCAAGGAGTTAGCATAGCGAATTCAATACTCCTTAGAGAAAATCAAGGATACAATTCAAAACATATTTGCAATGAGCTAGGCCTACCGCTTTTCGTAAAACCCACTGGTTCAGGCTCCAGTTACGGGATTTCAAAAGTCTACAAGGAAGAGCAACTAGAAAAGGCTATAAAATTTGCCTTTACTGAGGGAGATGAGCTTATTTTGGAGTCGTTTCTTGAAGGAAGAGAGCTAACCTGTGCTGTTTTTAGAGCTAATGATACAATTAAAGCATTACCAATAACCGAAATCATTTCAGAAAATGACTTTTTTGATTACGATGCCAAATATAACGGTAAATCTAAAGAGGAAACACCAGCTAATATTGATGAAATAGTCGCAAATACAATTAAATCTCTTTCTCGAGAAATATATGATTTACTAGGATTGAAATCGGTTGCTAGAATAGATTACATTTTGGTCGAATCTACACCTTATGTGATTGAAGTTAATACCATTCCTGGATTTTCAGGGGCCAGTATCGTTCCTCAAATGTTAAATATTGAAGGTATAGAACTCAAAGACTTTTGGAGAATGGTCATTCGACAAGAGCTTAATAACTTGCCATCGCATTAAAAACGAGCTCCATTTTCTTAACTATTTGTGATTTCGAACAATTAAAATTGTTGGCAATTACTGCAAACGCCAAATTTTTTCCATTTTGAGTCTCAACATAACCTGAATAGGCCTTAACATTGCTCAGTGTTCCGCTTTTTGCATAAATTCGATTCGCACCTTTTTGTTTTCTACATACATTTTTAAGCGTGCCCTTCACTCCAGCAACAGATAAGGATCCCTTAAAATCTTCATACATACGAGTTTCGTAGATGCCCTTTAGCAATTGACAGAAATGCGATGCCGAAACAGCATTTTTACGAGACAATCCACTCCCATCCTTTAAACTCAAACCTGAGAGGTTTACATCATTCTTAATCAACTTATAAACAGCAGAAATGCCTGATTTTGTTGAGCCAAAACCAAAAAATTTATAACCCACCAAATTCAAAAGTCCTTCAGCAAATAAATTCACACTATAAAGATTCGTTTTGTTGACAATATCAATGATGCTCTTCCCCTTATAGCTAAAAACAAAACCTAACGAATCATATGAAGGATGTTCGGTTAAAAGAAATCGATTTGCAATTGCATCTCCCGAAATAACAAAACCGGTATCAAGGAGATATGACTTGACGTCGATGGCAAGCTGCATTTCGGGATCAGGAATGCTCCCCTTTACACAAAAACTATCTTTGTAGGCAGGTAAACTTCCTCTTCCAAATCTAACATTTGAAAATGGCGAGCCATATATGTAAGAATAATCCTTCCGAATGTTTGCGGCTTCAATCCCGTGCTGAAAAAAAAGATCAGGAATTTCAGGTAAGGTACCCAAAAATTGAACTTTCTCACCTGGCTTACCTGTACTAAAATAATACTTCAAGGTATTGTCAAAATAGTTTATTCCTGAAGCACCAACTCCGTAGTAATTTCCCATATCGGACCAATCCCAACCATCAGGAACTCCGGCATAACCAAACTCAGAGGCATCTGCAATCAAACGTCCATTGATTCTGTGTATTCCATGAGCTTTTAAACTATCCAACCAATGATTCATAAAATCAAATTCCCCACCTTCTTGATTAAAATATTTACTTCCTAAACTTACATCCCCTCCACCTCTAATCCATAAATCTCCTTGAAGAGTACCCGAAGAATCCACAAAACCATCCATGTAAAATCTTGTCTCGGCCTGATAATCGTTCCCTAGTAGCTTCAATGCACAAGAAGTACTGAATAATTTTGCCGTTGAAGCACACATTAAAGAGGTAAATTCATTTCCCTGAGCCAAAATACTATCATTATCCAAATCAATGATTTGGATTGTTATTGAGGCATTTTTATTTACAGGGTCAGAAATGAAATAATCTACAGATTGCTGCAGATTAACTTGACCACACATATAAATGCTCAATGAGGGAAGAATGATAAATAAAAATAATATATACTTTAGCATCGGAAATTTTTGTAAATAAAATAGAAATACCCTCAACTCTGACAAATTGGATTATCAAATTTTCAACAATCTAACTCTAATTAAACTTTAAGTTTCACAAAATTTCATGAGTGACC
>QOQC01000052.1 GCA_003331365.1 Flavobacteriales bacterium
AACGGACACACAAGTGGCTTGTGGTTCATACACCTGGATTGATGGAAACACTTACACTACAAATAACAATACTGCAACATTTACCATTCCTAATGGAAGTGTCAATGGATGTGATTCCATAATAACGCTAGATTTAACCATTAGCAATTCGGTTACAACTATTTATTCGGAAACTTTTGACCAAGCTGTAATCAACGGAGCAAATGCATCTGTATTATATGGTAATGGCGGTAGTGATTTTAATTCCGCTTATGCACTAAGTGGCACATTTTTCGGATGGTTCAATGTTCAAAATGGAATTGGTGATGTAGACATTTATGATGTTGGCTTGACTGGAATTAATCCTGGATGTACCGTAACAGCCTCAGCTTACATGAGAATGTCATATAATGCACCCAATGTCACCATTAGTATTATCGACGATAACGGTATAATACTAGATGAAACGAATGTGACCTTAACAACATCATGGCAATTAATAACTTTGAACGCACAGGCAACCACGAACGGATTAAATTACGTCGTACATTATAACAGTACAGGAGGAAACGGTTTAGATGTAATCATTGAAGACTTTGAGGTGACTCAAACGTGCGGAATTACTGCAGAAATTGCATCAATTTCAGACCAATGTTTCAATGGAAATAATTTCACTTTTGATGGTTCTACCTCAATATCTTCAGCACCCATTACAAATTACACATGGGATTTCGGAGATTCAAGCCCCATAACAAATGGCACGATTGCAAGTCACTCCTATCTTAATGCTGGTCAATATGATGTTAATCTTTCTGTTTCAGACGGAATTTGCACAGATGATACGACAATCGCAGTAAATGTAATTCAAAACCCAATCGCACCTCTTCTAACTGACATTGTAGAATGTGACGCCTATGTACTACCACTTTTATCCTCAGGAAATTATTTTACACAAAGTAATGGTCAGGGAACGATTATGAATTCAGGATCTTTAATCAATAGCTCTCAAAACCTATTTGTTTTTGTAGAATCAGGAACGAATCCGAATTGTACAGATGAAACTAACTTTACAATTACCATTAATAATTCAGACTCGGGAATAGATACACAAGTAGCATGTGGTTCGTTCACTTGGATTGACGGAAATACTTACACAGCGAGTAATAATACTGCAACATTTACAATACCAAATGGAAGTTTAAACGGTTGTGACTCCATTGTAACACTTGATTTAACCATTAACAATATTGTATACGGAACGGATACCCAAACAACATGTGACTCCTATACCTGGATTGATGGAAATACCTACACAACTAGTAATAACTCTGCCACATTCACCATTATTGGAGGAGCTGTTTCCGGATGTGATTCCATAGTTACCTTAGACTTAACAATCAACAATAGTGTATTCTCCTCAGATGTGCAATCGGCTTGTGATTCATATACTTGGATAGATGGAGTTACCTACACCAGTGATAACAATACAGCCACTTATGTACTTTCCTCCATATCAGGCTGTGATAGTATAGTGACACTTGATTTAACGATTAATGCACTCACTAACCTTGATGCAGGTTCAGATATTTTCATATGTACCGGAGAAGAAATCATTCTAAATGCCTCAGGTGCCTCCACTTACAATTGGAGTAACGGAGTATCGAATGGTGAAAGCTTTACAAGCTCTGAAGGCGTTAATACTTATATTGTAAACGCTGAGGACAACAACGGCTGTACAGCAATTGATCAGGTAATTGTTACGGCTTGGCCTATACCTTCCATTTCAATCTCAGGTGAAGATCCACTATGTTTGGGAGAAAATTCAGGCTCGGCAGAAATTGTAATAAGTTCTGGTACGCCTCCATTTACAATTGAATGGAATAATGGAGATACACTGAGCTCAATTCAAAATCTATATGCAGGTATTTTTGATGTGCTTGTTACTGACGCCAATACGTGTGAAGCATCAAATTCAATTGTATTGTCAGATCCCTTTGAACCTTGCTATGAAGAGCCAGAAATCAATATTTACATACCTAATTCATTCTCTCCTGATAATAATGAGCACAACCAAACATGGCTTGTGGTAGCTGAAGGAATTTCATTTGAAAACTTTACACTATTGGTATTTAACCGATGGGGAACCTTAATTTGGGAATCACACGATATTCGGGTTGGATGGGATGGTACATACAAAAATAAAAGTGTTCCTGATGGAACTTACACCTACAAACTTGAATACCAAGAAGCCACAGGTAAACCCTTAAAGTTTACTACAGGACATATAAATGTTTTAAGATAAAATTTAAAAAACACATTGAATTGTAACCTTTAACTTTAACATCAGTATACTCATACAGTTTGTTTAGTTAATATGTGTTTTGTTTTAAATTTAACCTACCGTTAAAATTTAAATGATAAAAAAGTGAGGCCCGTCCTCACTTTTTTATTTTACAAGCTGATTTACTTTGTACTCAACTGAATTAAAACTACATACCTCCCCTACTTTCATTCCCTCGAGGACTCTGGCAAGCGGAGACAATGGTGAAATACATACGATTTCTTGATTCAAATAATTTATTTTACCTATGGCTAAACCTATGAATATGACATGATCTTGGGTTTCAATTAAACTTCCAAAACCAACAGCAGCATTATAATGAATCAGCTTCAATTGTATTAATGTTTTTTGCATAGCCAATTGATTATTCAAATTTTGAGCCGCTTTATTACGCTCTTGCTGCATGAGCTCCCGAGATGTATCGTGCTTATCACCTGCTGTACTTTTTGATTCCGAATGAATGGAACGTTCAATAGACTCCACATATCTGCGAGAAGCCAAAACTTTTTTGTCTATAATTTTTTCTAGATGCGATAAGAAATCTGCCCTGGTTATTGGCATAAGTTATTTATTAAAATTTGATAAAAAGCGTTCTAAGGCATTCAAAATGCGATTAAAATACTATTTTTCTCATGAAAATAGATTCATATGAAAGTAATCAGTGTTGTTTTTGTCTTTTTCCTAACATTTCCTGCCTTTTTCAGTCAAGATTCACTATCTCTAATTTTTATAGGAGATATCATGGGACATGGTGGACAAATAGAAGCAGCATATAATTCCAATACCAAAAGCTATAACTACGATCCAGTATTTCAGAAAATTAAACCGATTCTCAATCGAGCAGATATTACTATTGCAAACCTTGAAGTAACATTAGCCGGACCTCCATATTCTGGATACCCGCAATTTTCTTCACCTGATGCTTTAGCAAAAGCTTGTAAGGAAAATGGGATAGACGTATTGGTTACGGCAAACAACCATTCTGTAGACCGCAGAAAAAGTGGAATAATGAGAACGCTAAGAGTTCTGGACTCTCTTCAAATACCTCATACTGGCACTTTTCGAAACC
Source organism: Flavobacteriales bacterium (assembly GCA_003331365.1). Taxonomy (GTDB): domain Bacteria; phylum Bacteroidota; class Bacteroidia; order Flavobacteriales_D; family Crocinitomicaceae; genus UBA952. The sequence goes on from QOQC01000052.1 coordinate 3,390, forward strand.
CTACGGAGAGAAAACATAATAACCTATTAATTTTGAGAAAAGGAAGTATTAGGATAGGTGTACTAAATTATACCTACGGCACCAATGGTTTGAAAGCGGCAAAACCGACAATCGTGAACTACATCGATACGGCCCAAATGAGATTGGATATTGAAAACACGAAGCATGAAAATCTTGATCAACTCATAGTGGTCACACATTGGGGAAAAGAATATCAAACTTCTCCGAATTCGAATCAAATAAAAATCGCCCAATATCTTCTTGATAATGGCGCCAATATGGTTATTGGTGGTCATCCACATGTGATTCAAAAAGCGATATGGAAGAAAGAGGATAATCAATTAATTGCGTATTCCCTTGGTAATTTTGTATCTAATCAAGCCAGTGTCAATACTGATGGTGGAATGATGCTGGAACTCACACTTGTAAAAAAGGGAGAAAAAGTTGAAATCAAAGAACCCGGATATCACCTTATTTGGGTACACAAACCAAATATAAACGGAAAAAAAAGCTATGAAATCATTCCTTGTAACCTATATGAAAACGACATTGAAATAATGAATAAAACCAATAGGTCGCGGATGAAACTATTTATTAAAAATGCAAGAAAAATCATGTCTCAGAATGAAAACATTCCAGAGATTCAATTGCGTTAAACCAAATTAAAATCTTTTTTGAGACACTTTTCAATAATCTTTGCACTATTTATGGCTAAAGGTATTCCCCCTCCTGGGTGTACAGTAACACCTGAAAAATAGAGGCCTTTAATCTGACTGGAAAAATTTGGATGTCTGTAAAATGCAGACATTGTACTATTCGATGAATTCCCATAGATGGATCCATTCATTCCTGAGTACATTTGCTCCAACCTTGAAGGATCTGTGTATTCCTCTATTTCGATCAAGGACTCAATATCCTCCTTTAATATTCTACTTAGCTTCAACAAGATGTTCTGTCTTAGCTGCCTTCTCATTATTTCCCAATCCTGACCTTTATTTATTGGTGCATTAACCATCACAAACCAATTCTCTCCATATTCAGGAGCATCTTGCTTTTCTACTTTAGAGGATATATGAATATAAATGGTCGGATCAGCGCTCAGATCATGCTCTTTAAACATCCTCTGAAATTCATTTTCATACTCATTGGAGAAAAAGATATTATGTACGTCTAAACCTGGAAACTTTTTTTTGATCCCCCAATAAAATACAATGGCTGAGCTCGACTTCTCCTGAGATAGTATTTTTTGTGGTCCATCAAAGCCATTCAACAATTTTTTGTAGGTATTATGAACGTCCATGTTGCTTATGACTAAATCAGCATCTATTTTTTGATTTGCAATGCGCACACCTTCAATTCTTTTGTTATTGTGTAGAATTTCATTAACTGATTGTTTAAAATAGAACTTAACACCCATTGATTTGGCCTGCTCAAATAAATGATTTGAAATGGACACCATACCACCTTTGGGTATATATGGTCCAATATTTAACTCAAGATGTGCAATGATATTAAGCATACCTGGAGCCTCGTATGGGTTACTTCCATTATATGTCGCAAAACGATTAAATATTTGTGCAGTTTTTGGATTTTTAAACTGAGCTCTATTCACAGCATCCATTGATCTTAGTAAGCCATATTTTGGTATTCGTGAAATGGCTCGAAAAATTCCAATATTCATCCATTGAGTGAATCTATGTAATGACGCCGAAATAAATACGGGATATACGGCTTCATAATTTCTTCTCAGTTTATTCAAAAATCGAAGGACTTTGTTCTTGTCTTCACCTAATTCCGTATGTAAAACATCTGCCACCCTCTCCGGTCCGTGAGGCAATGCCACTTTGGTACCATCCTCAAAAAAGTAGTTACATGAAATCGAAAGCTTTTGATATTCAAAATCGCAACTACTCCCACCATTAATTGATAAAAGCTCATCCACTAAATGTGGCTCGGTAAAAACTGATGGTCCCATATCGAATCGATATGAGCCAAAATGCTTTGAATTGACTTTTCCTCCTGGTTCCGTATTAGATTCATAAACAGAAGTATCAAAACCTAAATGCGCAAGTCGAATAGCTGACGCCATTCCTCCTATTCCTGCACCGATTACAACTGCTTTTTTGCTCATCAAGTGTAAAACAAGTGATAATTTTGATTGTTTGCCTAAATCCGCTACAATAAATTAAAGTGATTAAGATCACATTATCTTAAAAAGCTATAGGTAAAAATGACATAAAGCCTATATTTTACGGGGATTTCAGCCTAGTTATTAACAAATTGGTTCATTTATTAACATTTTTGGTACTTTTTAGGGTTGAAACCTTGACTCGCATTGATATTCGGATATATTTGTTCCGATAATTAATTATTAATCATTAAAAAACAACTCATTATGAACAAAGCAGAATTAATTGATGCAATGGCAGACGGAGCTGGATTATCTAAAGCTGATGCGAAAAAAGCATTAGATGCATTTGTTGGTGCTACAACTGGGGCATTGAAAAAAGGTGACAGAATTTCTTTAGTAGGTTTTGGATCATTTTCAATCTCAAGACGTGCTGCAAGAGCTGGTCGTAATCCAAAAACTGGAGCTGTTATCCAAATCGCAGCTAAAAACACAGTAAAATTCAAAGCAGGATCTGATTTATCATCAAGTGTAAACTAAGAATTGCAAAGAATTATAAAGGCCATCTTCGGATGGCTTTTTTTTTGACCTATGTTGCCGATTGATTTTTAATGACTTTCCAAAATAAGGAAGGGAAAAATCTTCGCAAGGTAACTGCTTTTATTTCCTTATTTCCAACTAAGACCTCACGTTTCCTCTTGCTCAGCGCACTTAATAATTGAGAAACACAATCTTCAACAGTCATACCGGTCTGCTGATTATGATCCATTTCTCCATGCTTTTGACCATCTGCGGATAATGCATTTTCAGATATTGGTGTATTTATTTTCCCTGGACAAGCCATTGTAATCGCAATACCGTTTTTCTCTTCCTCCAAAGCAAGAGATTCATAATAACCATGCAGCGCATGTTTAGAGGCACTATAGCTTGACCTTAGAAAAAATCCAAACTTTCCTGCTATACTACTTATCACCAAAATTTGTGCTTTATTCTTTCTTAAGATTGGTAAAACTGACTTTGTTAGTAATACGTTGCCAAAAAAATTGACTTCCATAATCCGCCTAATCACATCTTCAGATGAGTCAAAAGCAGTCCCCCGTTGGCTGACACCACCATTTTGAATGAGTATATCAATGCGATCCACTTTTTTTGTTAATGATGTAACTACCGGATCAAAAGTACTGCTCTTAGTAAGATCTAATGGGAGAACAATATGTCTATCAGATGAAGGCAATTCCTTACATAGGGCATGCAAGGCCTCTTTATTTCTACTTGACAAAATAAGCTGAGCACCATAGCCCGAAAGCTGAATACATAGCTCTTTTCCGATTCCTGAGCTCGCTCCCGTTACCCAAACCACCTTATCACTGAAATGCTCTCTTTTCGACATAAAACAAAGATACAAAACAATTGAAACCGCAATTCTTTGGAGATTTACTTAACTTTACTCGACTTTAATTGATATGAGTAATAAAGACATCAAAAATCATTTTGAACAGGCAAAAGAAATCCTAGATCTTTTCAGCACGGAGCAGAATATGCAAAAAATAAGCGATGCCATAGAAATATTATCTACTTCTTTAAGTCAGGGAGGAAAGGTCATAAGCTGTGGAAACGGTGGTTCAATGTGTGATGCCATGCATTTCGCGGAGGAATTAAGTGGTCGATTCCGTAACGATCGAAGAGGTCTTGCAGCACTTTCAATTTCAGACCCTAGTCACATATCTTGTGTGGCTAATGATTATGGCTATGAATATATTTTTTCAAGATATGTTGAAGCCGTAGGTAAAAAAGGTGATGTATTATTAGGCATATCCACCTCAGGGAATTCCGAAAATGTGATTAAAGCAGTTAAGACGGCAAAAGAAAAGGGCATCAAGACGATTGTATTAACTGGAAAAACTGGCGGACAATTAGCCGAATTAGCCGACCTTGAAATTCGAGCGCCACAAAGTGAGTACGCTGATCGAGCTCAAGAAATACATATCAAAGTGATTCATGCCCTAATTGATGGAATAGAGCGGTCACTTAAATTGGTGTAGCCTCTCCATTTTTAATGGCCTCCATTTCCTCTTGAGAATATTTTCTGATTCGAATATTTAAGAATCCATATAGCATGGTCATGATCGGACTGATTAAGTTAAAGAAGCAAAACATCCAATATGTTCCAGTAGCTACCCCTAGAGTTCCTGCGTGAAATGCACCACAGGTATTCCAAGGAATTAGAGGTGAAGTAACGGTTCCGGAATCTTCTAAAGTTCTACTTAAATTTTCAGGCTTTAAACCTCTGTTTTTAAATTCATTAGAAAACATTCTTCCAGGGACTACTATGGCCAAATATTGATCTGAAGTCGTCGCATTAAAAAAGATACAAGTTCCAGCCGTTTTAGCAATTAAAGAACCAGCAGATTCAACCTTACTCATAAAGCTTGAAGTAATCTTCTTAAGCATTCCCGTAACCTCCATTGCACCTCCAAAACACATGGAACAAATGACCAACCAAATGGTATTCAGCATACCACTCATTCCTCCGGTCGACAACAAATCATTCACTGCAACACTACCTGTTTCAATATTCGATTCTCCTGCGATGGTATTAAAGAAGGTTACATACGCCGACATGAAATAATCATCAGTAATACCTGACAATTGATTAACAATGGTGGGTTGTGCAATTATTGCAGCGATACCCCCAGCTATTGTTCCAATAAATAAAGCAGGCAGGGCATCCCATTTCATCATTATTAATGCAACTACGACAATTGGAACCAAAAATAACCAAGGTGAAATCACAAAAGTTTGATTTAGGGTTTCTTGCATGCTTTCTATACCCGCAATATCCGTTTTGGAATCTAATGATAGACCTAAAAACAAAAAGATGATTAAAGTAATGACTAGTGTAGGTATGGTCGTATACATCATGTACCGAATATGTGTAAAAAGCTCTGTACCTGCCATAGCTGGGGCGAGGTTAGTTGTATCTGATAAAGGAGACATCTTATCTCCAAAATAAGCACCAGAAATAATGGCACCAGCTATCATGCCTTCACTAATCCCCATAACACTACCAATTCCAAGTAAAGCCAAGCCCACAGTTCCAATTGTGCTCCAAGAGCTACCAGTTGCTAAAGCCACGATAGCACATATGATACATGTAGCGACAAGAAAAAAGCTTGGACTCAATATATCTAGACCATAATAGATCATCGTTGGAACAACTCCTGAAATCATCCAGGTACCGCTCAATGCACCAATAATTAATAAGATGAGAACTGCACCTAAGGATGAATTAATACTCTTAATCATCCCTTTCTGTATGGTTTTCCATGAGTATCCCTGACCTATTCCAATAGCTGCAGCAATTACGGCACCAAAAAGCAATGCAATTTGATTGGGGCCTCCCGTTGCATCTCCCTCGAAAACATATACGTTAAAAGCCAGTAACGCAATCAATACAATTACAGGAATAAAAGCTTCGATAAATTTTGGAGCGCGTGTATTGTCTGACATAATTACGTTTTGAGCCAAAAATAAGCATAATATTCTTTCACATCTGAACCCCATTTACCTTCATCTGTTATTTTTGTAAGGTGAACGATTCAATAAAAATTAAAGGGGCAAGAGTCCACAATCTCAAGAACATTGATGTTGAGATTCCGCATGGATCATTCACTGTAATTACTGGAGTATCTGGCTCCGGTAAAACATCCTTGGCATTTGATACGATTTTTGCTGAAGGACAAAGGCGATTCATTGAAAGCATGTCATCCTATGCCCGTCAATTTTTAGGAAAACTGGAAAAACCTGAAATGGATTACATTAAGGGCATAGCACCATCTATTGCGATACAACAAAAAGTTATTTCCTCAAACCCCAGATCAACTGTAGGAACAACTACAGAAATTTATGATTATTTGAAATTGTTGTATGCCAGAATAGGCATTACATACGATCCAAAAACAGGAGAAAAAGTGATTAAACACTCTTCAATGGATGTTTTAAATCACTTAAAAAGCTTGCCAGAAAACAGCAAATTAGCACTATTATCACCTGTAAAATTACACAATGAAGAGCAATCACAATTATTTGTAAAAGAAGGATTTAAAAGATTTTATTTAAAGAATAAATTTATTAATATAGACGACTTTAAATTTAGCTCTAAAGATGAACTATTCCTCGTCATTGATCGTATCAAAACCGATTTCTCTGAGGAAGAAAATGAGAGCAGGATACTGGACTCGATAGAGCTTGCTTTCAATGAAGGTCATGGACACTGTCATGTACTTGATCCAACTGACCATTCCCAAGTTGTTTTCAATAAGAAATTTGTGAATCGGGGTGTTGAGTTCCAAGAACCATCTTTACACTTCTTCGCTTTTAATAATCCTTTTGGTGCTTGTAAAACCTGTGAAGGTTTTGGAAAAGTATTGGGTATAGATGAAAATTTAGTTATTCCGAACAGAGATTTAAGTGTTTATGACGGTGCGATTGCCCCTTGGAAAGGTGAAGTTATGGGTGAGAATTTAAGAAAGCTAACCCTAAATGCTTCAAAATTTAATTTTCCTATACATAGAGCTATAAAAGATCTCAGTGAAGCTGAGTATCAGCTATTATGGGATGGGAATGAATATTTTAGGGGATTACATGACTTCTTTAAAAAAGTTGAAAGAAAAACCTACAAGATTCAATACAGGGTGATGCTTTCGAGGTATAGAGGTAGAACAGATTGTTATGAATGCAAAGGAACTAGGCTAAGAGGAGATGCCTCCTACGTTAAATTAAATGGAAAATCCATTCAAGACCTCGTTCTACTTCCAGTATCAGAAACTTTGGCCTTCTTTGAGGAACTGAAAGATCACATTAAAGAAAATGCCATTAGTAAGCGAATTCTACCTGAAATCATCAATAGATTGACTTATTTATGCGATGTCGGCTTGGGTTATTTAACACTGAATAGACAAGCGAATACACTATCTGGTGGAGAATCGCAGCGGATTCATTTAGCCACATCATTGGGAAGTGCACTTGTTGGCTCCATTTATATTTTAGATGAGCCATCTATAGGATTACACCCGAAGGATACTGAAAACCTCATAAAAGTCCTTAAACAGCTTCAGAAGGCTGGAAATACTTTAATCATAGTTGAGCATGAAGAAGAAATCATGAGAGCGGCCGACCGAATTATTGATATTGGACCTAAGGCGGGGACGTTTGGTGGGGAAATCATATTTAACGGAACGCATAAAAATCTAATTAAAAGTAAAAATAGTCTAACCGGAGATTATTTGAATAAGATTAGAGTAATTCCAGTACCCACTCAAAGAAGACTGCTAAAGAATAAAATAACCATAGAAGGAGCCAAACAATACAATCTCAAAAACTTCAACTTGGATATACCACTCAATGGTCTCATTTGTGTTACGGGAGTTTCAGGTTCTGGAAAATCTTCATTAATCGGGGATATTCTTTACCCTGCCCTTCGTAAAAAAATGGGAATCAGTAATGATGTTCAAGGCAAGTACTCCGATCTCAAGGGAGATATTGGCAAACTAAAGCAGGTAGAATTCATTGATCAAAACCCAATCGGAAAATCATCCAGAAGCAACCCCATTACTTATGTAAAGGCGTTTGACGATATCAGAGACTTGTACTCTAGACAGAAGTTGGCAAAATTAAGGGGATACAAACCTGGTTTCTTTTCATTTAATGTGCAAGGTGGTCGATGTGAAATGTGTGAAGGAGAAGGAACGATAACCGTAGAAATGCAGTTTATGGCAGATATTCATTTGCAATGCGAAAACTGTAAAGGAAAACGATACAAGAAAGAAACGCTGGAAATCAGTTATAGGGATAAGAATATTCATGAGCTACTTGAGATGAGCTTAACGGAAGTGCTGGATTTCTTTAAAGAAAGTAAGGATCGAATCGAAAAAAAGATTGTGACAAAAATTCAGCCTCTCGTGGATGTCGGTCTGGGTTATTTGAAGGTCGGACAATCATCAAGCACCATGAGCGGTGGAGAAGCTCAGAGAATCAAGCTTGCTTCCTTTTTAGCGAAAGGAAAAAATGTCCAACCTACCCTATTTATTTTTGACGAACCCACAACAGGTTTGCATTTTTATGATATCGAAAAATTGATCTTGGCTTTCAATGCTCTGATTGACCTTGGTCACAGCATTATTGTCATAGAGCATAACGTAGAAGTTATGAAATGTGCAGACCACATTATTGATCTTGGACCAGAGGGAGGACAGAATGGTGGACATATTCTATTTGAAGGCACTCCTGAGGAATTGACCAAAATAAAGAATAACGAAACATCTCGTTTTTTAAAGAAGGTACTTGATGAGTGATTCATAAATTTCATTGATTACATTTGTTATAAGTGAAAAAGAAAATTACCATAGCCATTGACGGCCATTCGGCATGCGGAAAAAGCACTTTAGCAAAAGGGTTAGCAAAAGCCTTGAATTACAGATATGTGGACTCAGGCGCTATGTACAGAGGAGCCACATTATATGCGCTAAAAAACGATTGTTTTGTAAAAGAATTGGATGAAGCTAAACTCTTAAACATTCTTGATAATTTTCAGCTGGATTTCAAAATCATTTCTGGAATCAATACTCTTTTTTTAAATGGGGAAAACGTCGAAAACGAAATTAGACAGCCCCATATTGCAGAGCGGGTTTCCAAGGTGGCAAGAATCAAAGAAGTGCGACAAAAAATGGTTGCACAACAGAAAACATGGGGAGAAAATGGTGGAATCGTCATGGACGGAAGGGATATTGGTTCTGTTGTATTTCCCGATGCCGAACTCAAATTATTTGTCACAGCCTCTATAGAGGTACGAACACAACGAAGATTAGACGAACTCAAAAATAATGGTGTCACACAAAATTTTGATGAGGTAGAAAAAAACCTTTCAGAAAGAGATTATTTGGACTCTACCCGCAAAGAAAGTCCGCTTATTCAGGTCGAAGATGCCATAGTTTTAGACAATTCAGAACTATCTATTGAAGAACAGCTTGACTGGGCTATAGTCAAGGTAAATGAAATTTTAAATACTTCCCCCCACTAAATTCATTTTTTTCGTTTATTAAAGAAACAATTAATACTTCGATTATGACATCTCTTACTCAACCAGCCCGTGTATTCTTTATTTCATTATTTGTTACTTGCCTTGTATTGCTAATGAGTAGCTGTTCAAAACATGCCAAAAAAGTAAAAGGCAATTATATTGGAACGCTATCAATTAATGACACGGTAATATCGAACAATGCCAACATAAATATTGATGAAGTAGAGAATAATGTAATATCTATAAGCTCAAATTATTTCAATACATATTTTGTTGAAATTGATAAAAATCGATACTTCAACTCTATAACTTATTATTCCGTAGAGGACAATGAAACCTTTGAAATTAGTAATCATGGAGATTTCTTATTGATCCATAGTCAAGACGGAGAGGAATTTATTTTTACTGGAAATCGTAATTGATTATTTTAATTCATTAGGAATCCTCACAATGTCATGAAATAGTTTATTCCACCTTCCTCTTCCATTTAAAAACTTTTGTTTGACGTGCTCTATTTTCCCCAACAACATGATAATGAATGATAATATCACCATAATCTTCTGGACATGAAAACTGGAATTGTTTAAATAAAGGAGATTTATTAGAGGAATGAGGAATAAGAATTTCATTAATATTGGTCGTCTCATTACCAACAACAATTCGGTCAATTTTCACCGTATAGAAGCCAATATTTTCAATTTCAACAATCATCTTATTGTATGATTTTTTTACTGGATATGTATGAATAAATTGATTCTTTTTAAAGGAATTACGGATATATTTCGCCCGTTCATAAAATTGCGTATTGTTATACTTGAACTTTTCATTACCATAAGAAAAGATCTCGTCATTGAATGATTGAGGATCCGACTGAATAATCGCTAGTCGCTCTCTAATCTCCTTGTCGTTATTAGATAAAAATTGATTGAGCCATTTCGTGTCGGAATAGAGTTTTAAATAATAAATATAGTTGGTGTAAAAATCGATATCAAAAGTTTCAGGGTCCACAAATAAAAATCTGTACCAATCTTTATAAAGATCTACCCAAACATCTTTAACAAAGTGTTTCAAAGGGATTGTTGCGCTTACCTCATAGGTCATTTTATTTTCAAAAAAATATTCGTTGTGATGGGCATCATAACCTATGGGTTCTAATAGGCCATTATTTGGATTATAATAAAAACGAATACTTTTCCAAGCTTGTGCATGTGGAACCCAAAGAACGTCTGTCAAGGCAAAATATTTCGCCAATTTTTCCGCATTAAAAATTTTTGAAGTTTTTACTTTGCCCCTTCTCCACAATTCCAAATTAGAAATGGCTTTTTGCAACAACTCCGGATCATTCTTACGCCAATATTTATCTTGAAATGGATCAACATAAGTGGTTTCAAAATCATCTAATGAATGATCCTCATTGAATCGAATAATTGGGCCTAGGGGTAATCCTTTATTTGTAATAAGTGAATTCTCAAAATGCTCCTCAAAAGCATATAAACCAAGATCGCAATCACCTACTTTCAAGCGAATAAACTCATATTTTAACCCAATTAAATCTATGGAGTTTAATGCTTGATGAAAAATCCACTCATAAATGTAATTTCTTGCACCTGCACGATGTAAAGAAAACCTTTTTACACCAAAAATACTTTTATCATCTCTTGTTTTCACTCTAAACGACCATCGAGTAGGATCACTGTAATGAATAGCGCGATCGCCCTTCAATCTAAGCTCAACAGCCACAGTATCATTTCCATGAAGAACTTTTGCAGGTACAAATTGAAAATCTCTGTTCCCATCCATTGCATTCTGACGTTGGGTTTTGATGTTGGACAAAGCAGAATCTGAAATAATCACTTTTAATTCATCTACGGGCAAATCATTGTGCTCTTTCGAATCGCATGCGTCCATACAAGAAACCAAATAAGATTTGACTTTCTGAACAAGTGAGAATTTATATTCAAGGAATAAACCTAATCCCAATGTTATGGAGAAAGCTAAGATTACCCAAATATATTTTGAATACCTCTTCATTCACTAAACGACTGATTAATAGATATTTATTACTACAATGTAATCAATTAATTATCAAGTACTTTAAAAATAAATGTAAATATGTAAAAAGGACAAATATTTATCTCACGAGTGTAATATGCCCTGTAAGCTGA
>QOQC01000053.1 GCA_003331365.1 Flavobacteriales bacterium
TGCTTTTCACTCGGACCCAAAAACAAGCTGATCCCTGATAGTATTGATTTTACTAAGCTTCACAATGGAAAAATAAAGATGTATCTTTAGCTTTACGTTGTGTGAAATTTAAAATAATATGAAATCAATAATTCTTCTAATCTTCTTTTTTGGCATTTGCAGTTTGACCTATTCCCAAAAAGGGAATCAAAAGGCGTTCTATGAGTGTACTGGTGCGTTAGATATTGACTCTACGAAAATTGACGTGAGATCTAACAAATTATATTTTCAATTTAATGTAGAAGATAGTCCTAAAAATCTGAAGGACTTTGTTTGGTTGAAAGATAAACCTAAAGAGTATTTCACTGGTTATCTAGTTAATACTTCAGATTCAACCTTTTCAGCGAATATTCAAGATGGAAGCCTAATAATAATACAAGAAGCCCTTGATAAAGATGGAAATTGGAATCCAATCGAATATTGGGTTTATAGTGGCTGTGGAAATAGCTATTTCTCGTTAAAATTAGACACAGGAAAATATGTGATGATTCCCATAAAGAAATACTCAGGAAAATTTAAAACTAAGATTAGGCTAAAGTTTAAATATGGAGCTGACGTACTTTACTCTGAGTCATTTGAAGGGTCTTTAAATGTGTCTCAATTTGAAAAAGAAACTGAAGATGTTAATGGAATACTTTATCATGGACCAGCGAACTATTTGAATAAAGAATAAAACTTCTCACAACAAAACCTAAACTGCATTAAAACGCAGTTTAGCCAAACCGTTGTTTGCAATTAGTAGATATTATCAATTAATGAATACATACAAGGGGACTAAAAAACGAATTCAATCTTTGGATTTGATTCGGGGGATTGCCATTCTTGGAATTCTCATTATGAATATCAACTCCTTCTCAGCTATTTCAATGGCCTATTTAAATCCAAATTTAGGTCCTGGAATTGAGGGATACAATGCTTGGATTCATGGATTTTCATATTTGTTTGCGGACATGCGATTCATGAGTATTTTTTCAATTCTGTTTGGAGTAGGAATGATGATTTTTGTATCAAATGTTGAAAGCCGTGGCTTAAAAGCAGCAAAATTTCATTACCGTAGGATGTTGTTTCTTGGTGTAATTGGACTCCTACATGCTTACCTCATTTGGATGGGGGATATTCTCGTTCCCTATGCCATTTGTGCATGTTTTGTTTTCTTGATTCGAAAATGGAGCAGTAGATTTTTAATATTCTTAGCAGCAATATTCTTTTTTGTTCCACTAATTATGAATCTCATGTTATGGTTTGGACTTTCACCTGAGGAGCTTTTTAGAATCTTTGATCCCGTTTGGAATCCATCTTTTTCAGAACAAATACAAGAAATAATTGCCTACAGAGGGCCTTATTTGGACCAACTTGGGCTCAGAGCTGAAGGTGCCCAGTACATGCAGACCTACTTATTTATAGGTGAAGGATTCTGGAGGTATTCCTCCATGATGATACTTGGTATATTACTACATCGATGGAGCTGGTTTTCAGCTTTCAAATCAAAAACTTGGCACCTAAGATTTGGCATTATTTTCTTCTTTACAGGACTTTTTATCGCTGCTATAGGATTATTTCAATCATATGAAATGAATTGGAACGGACCTTGGGCACTGACAATCGGTCATCAATACACCTATGTTTCTTCATTACTTGTTGCTTTAGCCTACATTTCTCTTTTTATATATTGGTCCCAAACGAATTTGTGGAGTGGACTTCAGTATCGATTACAGGAGGTAGGAAGAATGGCATTTACCAATTATATTTCGAGCTCTATTATTTGTACACTTATATGCTATGGTCATGGTTTTGGGTTATTCGGTAAACTAGACAGGCTAGAACAGTGGCTTGTAGTACTTCTTGTTTGGGTCATTATATTCGTGGGCTCCAAGCTAATTCTAAAAAAACACAAACAGGGCCCCTTGGAGGCCATTTGGCGTCGATGGACATATCATTAAAAACATTGTTAATGTTCTGTTAATTATTTTTAACAAGAGCTATTCTGACGTATTTTAGTGGAAACAAATCAAATCAAAATGAAAAAATTATTTATTCTACCATTGTTATTTATAGGTGCTATCGCTATGAATGCAAATGCTCAAACTGAAGTAGGCAAAGAGTCTGGCTCTAAAATTGAATTCGCTAAAGAAGTTCATGATTACGGAAAAATCAAACATGGAGGTGATCCATACTGTACGTTTGACTTTAAAAACACTGGAACTGAACCATTAATCATATCTAATGCAAAAGGATCATGTGGTTGTACAGTTCCAACATGGCCAAAAGAACCAATCGCTCCTGGGGCAACTGGATCTATAAAAGTAAAATACGACACAAAAAGACCAGGTCCGATTAATAAAAGTGTTACCATTACTTCTAATGCTGTAAACTCACCAACTAAAGTTCTTAGAATTAAGGGTGAAGTTGGACAAGCACCAAAAAGTGGAGCACCAGTAAACAATGCAGGAGCACCAGCAAAACAATAAAATTTGAAAAGGTTAATCCTTGTTTTAATATTTTTAAAAACCGCCCTTGTCTTTGGACAGGTGGCGGTTTTTTCTGCGAAGTACAAAACAGTTAAATTTCCAAAAACTAAAGAAGGGGAACAGCTCAAATTTAGCTACGAAATCAAAAACAAAGGGAAAGCCCCCCTTGAATTATATTCTTGGGAAGCTGAATGTACCTGTACAGATGTCATTTTACCCACTGAGGCAATTAAACCAGGTGAATTTGCAACCATAGACGTTGTATTTGATACGAATGGGAAATACTTTTTTCAAAACAGACTTATTTATATTCAAACAAATACTCGTAAAAAAAGAGAAGTACTGAGGTTCAAAGTTTTCGTTGAACCTAAACCTGTAAATAACAAACCTGTTCCATAAATACCCGAACATTGATGAAAGACCTGCTCTTGATTATTCTATGTTTTTCAAGTCAATATATATTCAGTCAACAAATAAAGGATACTGAGAAAATAAAGACTGAAATCATAGAACACCAAAATCAAATTGACAGTCTGAAATTTATTTTAGAGGACCTTGAATTAGCTCTAATTCACGAAGAATTAAGCACTCATTTTCTTCCCGAAATTGACCCTAAGGAAGAGCTTATTTCCCACAGTGCTTTATTTCTTGTCTACGACGAAAAACACGAGCAAGCGAAATGGGTATTGCACAAAATTTCAACCGATATACTCGAGGGGAAAGTGTCTAGAACAAATGATTTTAGAATAGATACTTTAATTAAATCAGGATCTGCTGAAGAAAAAGACTATTTTTTAAAAACTAAAAATGAACTTGGGAAATATGAATACGACGGCTACGGTTATGACCGGGGACATTTAGCTCCTTCAGCTGATTTTCGATGGTCACAACGTGCACTTTCGGAATCCTACTTTTATTCAAACATGTCGCCACAATTACCCACTTTCAATCGTGAAATTTGGGCTGATTTAGAAGGTTTAGTGCGAAGCTATGTGTATGAAAACAAAAGACCTCTAATTGTATATACAGGCCCAGTACTCAACGACAATTTAAAAAAACAAGAAAGAAGTATCAATGGCGTTTCAATACCTGAAGAATTTTATAAGGTAGTTGTCGATTTTGAAGCTAGAAAAGGAATTGCCTATATCCTTCCTCAAGAAGGAAGCAATAATTACCCTATTGAATATTTTGCCACCACCATTGATGAAGTGGAGTCTGTAACGGGAATTGATTTTTTACATCAAATTGATGATGAAACTGAAGAATCAATAGAAAGACAAAAAGAGATAAATGATTGGCTACCTGAAAATCAGAAAAGAGACGTGCCTCCAATAAAAGTGGGAAGTTTAGGGAAAGCAAAATTCAATACAGTACAAGCTAACTTATTCGTCGATTCTGGTCAAAAAAAAGAAATATGTGGTTCAGTGGTGAGTACTCATTATTCGAAGAATAAGCATACATTCATAAACTTAGATAAAGCTTTTCCAAATCAAATTTTCTCAGTCACCATATGGAATAGTAATCATCACAACTTTAGCTATGAACCTCACATTGAGCTTCTGAACAAAAAAGTATGTGTGAAGGGGAAAATTACTGATAATAAAGGTACCCCTACTATGAATCTTGAAAATGAGAGAGCAATAACCTTTATAGATTAAAGTATCTCACGAATACCATTGAAACTTAGTTGAATTTAAACAGCGTTGTAGACACCTTTCCTTCGCTACACTCAAAGTTAAATATATATGTTCCTTCCTTTAAGGAGGCCATCGACCCTTCAAAAATCCAACCATCTATTGTCTGTGTTGGAGTCAAGTCAAAGCTGATCAGTTTACCACCTAAATCACTCAGCTGAATCTGATAATCATCACACCTTACACCTCGAATTCTCAATCTGATGTCATCAATTACAGGATTTGGTGAAACTTCGATTTCAGGTTGCGAAACAAGCTCTTTCTCACATATATTTTTACTAATTAAGCTTACAAAATCATCTGGAGCTACTACCCTAATTCCATCATCTAATAAGGAACGTACAAATAAAAGACTATCTACAGAGTTTGACCACGCATGCACAGCAACCAAGGTATAACCGTCGACCGAATATGGATCTTTCACACCATCATTTAATTTTTCTGCAAGACTTTCGCAGGTTTCAAATCCTCCCCACAGATTATACTTTGACGAAATCACCGGTTTCAATGCATAGCAATCCATTTTACCTTTCATTTTACTATAATCTGAATAGTCATAGTAAAACAAACCATCCACATGTTCTTGCTTCAAATAAGGATGAAAAACAGAATCATGATATCTATTTCCAAGAATATTTACAATACTCAAATCTGATTTTTCCATGTATGCATTCATTAAATCGCAAGAAGCATCAAGTGCAGGAAATAATTCAGGAAAATGATAAGTATGGCCAGAAGGTCCTGCGATAAAATAATCTTTTCCCGTTGGTTTAGATTCAGCCATATTGTATAATTTAGACATGACCGTAGGAGCTATTTCTGAAAGAGCCGGTGGAATAGTCCAACCAATATCCATTAATCCCCTGTTCTCACTTCCAAACCAACGACTATCCTCCGCAAATAAATTCAGCATCCACTGGATATTGTCTCCGTCAGACATTAAAAAACAAACGGTATGTGTATTTTCCTCAGTTTGTGTCTCAGTTGATGATACAAGCTGAGTTGTTTCAGCATTAAAATTGGTTAAGGTGGAGATGTTAAACCCCCAATCAGCGGGGTGAACTCCAATTGAATATTGTGAGGCTTTTGCAATGGTTTGATACTCATCATCTCCCCAACCATTTAAAATGGAATTTGATGCCATTCTTGAAAAAGCATTTTCTGTCGTACTGCTGTGGATGTCATCATAAAAATGAAGTGCATTGGAGAGTATCGAGTAGTCTCCTAAAAACAGAGATTTATCTTCTCTCTGGTAGGTGATTATTTGATCACTCAGCTGATCTGAATAATTATCCAGAACCCATTGCTCATCCCGTTCTCGTACATCCAAAATTTGGGTATACCCTTTTGATTCGACAAACTCTTGTAAATTAGGCGTTACTGCTAAAGCGTTTAAAGGGCCACACAAGGAGTTCGCAACATTGCTCGAATTGTCATCTAGATTGCATAAAATGTATCCCTCAACACTTTCAGGAGTTAAGGACAAAATTTCATCCATATATCCATCCATTGAATTTGAAACATATACCCCATAATTGTCCTGTATATCTTGAATCCAAATAGAGCTTCCACTTCCTTTATCTCTGTATAATGTGGGCTTGGTCTTCGCACACAAACCCTGAATACTCTGAATCAACAAAAGTTCTTCATGAGAAAACGAATCATCACTTATCACATAAAGGGTATCCGGTTGAGAAGATGCGGGATAGAGACTTTCCTCCACCCTATGAATTTCATTTTGAGCAAAAGCGTGTAATCCAAAAAGCGAAAAAATAAGGATGGTTATTAGATATTTCATTTTAGCTGGTCTGGATATAAAATTAAGCTTCATTATAGAATATTCCATCCATTTCCTGTAAATAATTCTTGTAGGATTTATTTATACATTTCTCATTGTCAATAATAATAGCATTATCTGCAATTGTTCCAGCACAAATAGCCGCCATAGCCATACGATGGTCATCATAAGTCTTTACATTTCCTCCATGTACCCTTCCTCTACCATTGATATGTAATTCATGTTCTTTCAACTGGAAATTTACCTTGAAAACATCGAGCATATAACATATGCTCTTTAATCTATTGCTTTCTTTATTCACAAGTCGATGTGTCCCCTGAAGTTTAGAAACTCCATTTGCTCCACAAGCTAAAACAGCTAAAACAGGAAACAAATCTGGTGCATCTGTTAAATCAATTTGAAATGGTTTTTTAGAAACACTAAAAACCCGAATACTACTCGATTTTTCTATTTCTACATTTGCTCCAAATTTTTTGAGAACATCCAGTATTATTTTATCCGCTTGGGTTGATAAAGTACTCAGTCCTGAGATCACAATTTCTCCATTCAAAGCTGCTCCAACCATATGAAAGGCCATATTGCTCCAATCCCCTTCGAGAATCACATTCTCTATGTTTAAGAATTGTCCTCCTGGGATGACATATGTTGAATCATTTACAGAATTAACCTTGCCATTAAATTGTTCAATGGTTTTTATCGTTAAATCAATGTAAGGCCGACTAGTCATGTTTTTGATTCGAATCTCGGTATCGATTTGTGATATTAAGCTACGCATTATAATCCCTGAAATAAATTGAGAGCCCTCCGAGCCATCGATTTCAATAATAGATGGGAAAGATTCAATTGTCGAAATTTTCAGAGGCAGTTTATTGTTCTCCGTATTTACATCAAAACCTATATTTTTTAATGACGCAATCAAGCCTTTATGGTCTCTATTTAAAATTGTATTCTCTCCCTCAATAACATAGGAATCTGTTAAAGCAGAAAGAACCGTTGAAAGTGTTCTTAGCGCGAATCCTGATTCACCAATATTGAAATTAGATTCCGGATGGATTAAAAGTGAATTAGGAGCTATGAATTGAATCCCATCTGGCTCTTGTTGATATGTGAATCCTAATTGCTCACAAACCTTTAATACATGTTGTACATCAGTCCCAATTTCTTCAATGATGAAATTTTTGATGAATAAAGATGACCTTGACATTAATGCCAAAATTAAAATCCGTTGGGCATGACTTTTAGATCCACAAGAGGAAATAGAACCATGATACTTATATGGACTAATCTTCTTCATCAGGTTTTAGGAATATTTTTGACTGCTTTACAATAGACTCTTGGTGAATCAACTTAAATAGCTGTGAAGCAAATTCTTCAGAAAGTTCAACATCCAATGCATTTTGAACATTTTCCTTAAAGGCTTTTTCCCATATAGATTTTTGAAAAATTACCATATTCAATTCCTTTTTGTAGGAGCCGATTTGCTCAGAAATATCCATTCTTTTCTTTAATAGTGCAATAATATCACTATCTATTTCACTCAAATTCATACGAAAATCTAGAAGCTGTTCATCCATAAATTCTTTTCGACTCCTCAACTTTAATGAAGATAATAATTCAAACAATTCATCTGGTGTAAGCTGCTGCTTTTTGTCTGTAAGTGCTTGATTAGGATCAAAATGGGTTTCTATCATGAGACCATCATAATCTAGGTCCATTGCTTTCTGGGATATATTGTGAATTAAATGCCGCCGACCAGATATATGCGAAGGATCGCACAACAAAGGAATATTTGGTAATTCTTTTTTTAAATCCAAGGCTATTTGCCAATTGGGGTTATTCCTATATAAATTCTTTTCGTAAACAGAGAATCCACGGTGGATAGCAGAAAGGTCCTCAATACCACCATTCATCATTCGCTCAAGGGCCCCAATCCATAATTTTAAATCTGGATTTGTTGGGTTTTTAATCATTACTGGAATAGTAACCCCTTTCAAAGCTTCAGATATTTCTTGAACAGTAAAAGGATTCGCTGTTGATCTCGCACCAATCCACACCATATCAAATCCTTTTTTTAATACGGCTTCTACATGTTCGGGACTAGCAACCTCAGTACATATTTTAAGGTTAAATTTTTCTTTTACCTCGGTCATCCAATTTAAACCCTCATGTCCTATACCCTCGAATGCCCCAGGACGAGTCCTTGGCTTCCATATGCCCGCCCGAAAAAAGTCAATTCTATCAGATGATAATTGTGACGCAGTTTTTAGAATTTGCTCCCTAGTTTCAGCACTACAAGGTCCAGCAATTATTTTGGGTTTAACTACCATTACTTATAAAACAAAACTGAGCATTTATAGTTTAGCCATGTTATTTGGCATAATTTACCGCTCTTTTCTCACGTATAACTGTAATACGCACTTGTCCAGGGTAAGTCATTTCTGTTTGAATCTTTTCTGATATTTGAAAAGACAATTCTTCAGCTTTATTGTCAGAAACCTTATCAGCTTCAACCATAACTCTCAATTCTCGTCCTGCTTGAATAGCATATGCACTTGCAACACCATCAAATGACATTGCCAAGCCTTCAAGATCTTTGATTCTTTTAACATAGGCTTCAACTATTTCTCTTCTTGCCCCTGGTCGGGCACCAGAGACAGCATCACATACCTGAACAATTGGTGATATGAGGGTAGTCATTTCAATTTCATCATGATGGGCGCCAATAGCATTCAATACATCGGGCTTTTCTCCAAATTTTTCTGCCATTTTCATACCTAAGATGGCATGAGGAAGTTCTGGTTCTTCATCAGGAACTTTACCGATGTCATGAAGAAGCCCCGCTCTCTTGGCAATTTTTGGATTCAATCCCAATTCAGAAGCCATTGTAGCACACAAATTAGCGACCTCTCTGGAGTGCTGTAAAAGATTTTGACCATAGGAAGAACGGTATTTCATTCTTCCTACCATTTTCATAAGTTGCGGATGTAATCCATGAATTTGAAGATCAATACATGTTCTTTTCCCAGTCTCAGCGATCTCTTCATCAAGCTGTTTTTTTGTTTTGGCAACAATTTCTTCAATTCGAGCTGGGTGAATTCTTCCATCAGTCACCAGTTGATGTAAAGATAATCTTGCAATCTCCCTTCGCACCGGATCAAAGCATGATAACATGATGGCTTCGGGTGTATCGTCAACAATGATTTCCACTCCTGTAGCTGCCTCTAATGCTCTAATGTTTCTTCCTTCCCTTCCTATAATTCTTCCCTTTACTTCGTCGGAGTCGATATTAAAAACAGAAACTGAATTTTCAATGGCTTGTTCAGTAGCGACTCTTTGAATACACTGAATCACAATTTTACGTGCTTCCTTGTTCCCATTGAGCTTTGCCTCTTCAGTAATTTCCTTAATTTCTGCCATCGCAGCAGTACGTGCTTCGTCTTTCAATGCCTCTATCAAATTTTTCTTGGCTTCCTCAGCTGACATTCCACTGATTTTTGACAACTCACTTACCCTTTTTTCCTGCGTTTTATCTAGTTCTTTCATACGGATTTCCAAGCCTTTATATTTGGCCTCGTAGTCTGCATTTGTTTTTTCTAATTGCCTTTCCTTTTTCGTTAGTTCTGAAAGCCGGTTATCAAGCTTATTTTCTTTTGCTTTAGCTCGGTCCTCAGAAGATTGAATTCGGCGATCGCGTTCCTTAATTTTAGATTCGTGTTCCTCTTTGAGCTTTAAAAATCTTTCCTTTGCCTGCAAGATTTTTTCTTTCTTGATATTCTCCGCATCAATCTCTGCATCCTTTAAAACTTTTAAGGTTTTACTTTTTAATATCGCTTTTTGAACAATTATTGCACCTGTCAAACCAGAAACCAATCCAACAAGTAATAATAGAATTTCCATAACTACATACAATTATTATAATTAATAAATGTACCCCAATGCAAATAGACTTGAATAATTATATATCCAATTTGTTAGATAAATCAGCGAGCGCTTTTTCTATACCTTCTAACTCTTCGGACGAAGAAGATGAAGTTTCGCTTCCTTTGTTTGAGTCACTTTTCATAACAAGCTGTAAAGCTGTCATGGCTATCAGGTCTTGTGGATCTTTGACGGCATAACTCTTTTTCAATTTCTCAATAGAATGATTAATATCTGAGACTGCAGACAATACGGCATCCTTTTCCTTCTCGCTTATATTTAAAGGATAGGTTCTTCCCGCAATGGTCACTTTCAAGGAAATTTTCCCCATATTACTGTTTTAATTGGTCTATGCAGTTTTCAATTTCTCTAACAATTTGATCTATCTGCTGATTCCTCTGTTTTGACTCATCAGCTGAAGCATCAGTAGCACTACTTAAAGTTGATTGTGACTTTTCCAATTGAGCATTTTGCGCTTTATAATCTTCAAGTTGTTCATTACTCTGCGTAAGTTTCATTTGCAAGTCTTCATTACTCATTCTTAAATTTTCATTTTCATTTTTAAGGGCTGTCAATTCTTTGATTAGCCGAACAGCTTTTTCAGATATTGAATTTATATGAAGATGAATATTTTGATTCATTACAGTCAACTTTCTAACAAAGTTAATATTGTGTGGATAAAGATTAAAGAATTTATAAACTATTTTTTGAAAATCCCTTCAACTCATGTAAACCGCGACAATTAACCAGCTTTAAATTCTTTTAGATAGATAGGTTTGACAAAAGCTAAGTCACTGAATACTTTATTTCGATACTTGTAAATGGCTTCCTCCACCTGACCCGAAGAACTCAATTTGAGCTCTGAGTCAAAAGTCACATTTCTCCTAGCCCATGAACTTTTTAGCTTCAATGCCCCATCTCCGAAATAAACAAAGGGATCAAAATCAGCAAATGTATGTTCTTCAATAACTGTTGCCTGGGCATCTGATAAACATGAACCATTACTCGACAATATTTTGGAATACACTTCCATTCTTCTTGCATCAATACAAGCACACAATCCTTTATTTGGATATTTATTTTTAGCTAAACTTAAAAGACTATCCAAAGTACCGACCGCAATTAAAGGGATTTCTAATCCAAAGCACAAACCTTTGGCTACTGATAGACCTATTCTCAGACCTGTATACGACCCAGGACCAATTGATACGGAAATGGCATCAAGGTCATTTAAAGATTTTTCACATTGAATCATTAAGTCCTCAATAAACAAAGTAAGATACTCACCATGCACGTATTCCGATGGATATTTTTCTATCACATCCAAACAATGTCCTCCTTCAGATAAAGCCACTGAGCAGATTTTTGTAGCTGTTTCGATATGTAAAATAAGCTCACTCAGGAATCTCAAATTTAAAGCCTACACCATGTAAATTGGAAATAATAATACGAGAATCATCTTTGAAATACTTCCTAAGTTTTGTAATAAAAACATCAAGACTACGTCCGACAAAATAATCGTCTTGTCCCCATACTGCTTTTAGAATAATCTCCCTTGTAATTACCTGATTTTTATACTTGTATAGCAAATTTAAAATTTGAGCCTCCTTCTTAGTGAGCACCTTTTTAAACTCATTGAAGCGTAAACTTTGATTTTCGATATTATATTGATAGGAACCAATCATTATTTCTTTGGGAGGCTTCTCTTGCTCCTCTAACTTTACTCTCTTTAGTAAAGCCTTTACCCTTAACTGAAGCTCTTCCACACTAAATGGCTTTGTTAGATAGTCATCCCCTCCTGATTCAAATCCTTTTATTTTATCCTCAGTCATGGATTTTGCCGTTAAAAACAAAATAGGAACTTCCGTATTTATCTTTCGGATGTCTTTGGCCACTGAAAACCCGTCCAGCTTTGGGAGCATAACATCCAAAATACACAAATGGTAATTTTCAGAATTAAATTCAACTAAACCCTCTGCTCCATCATCAGCAATGGTAACCTCATATCCATTTGATTGAAGATGATCAGAAATAACTAACCCCAAATTAACATCATCTTCAACCAACAAAACTTTGATTTTCATAGGCCTAAATTACAAAAAAAAAGAGCCCAAAAAAGATGAGCTCTTCTACTAAATTAACCTAACCTACCGTATTCTAAATGTAGAAAATTTATTACCTCATACTTAAGCAAAGAATCCAATTTTATACACATGTTATTCACAATTAATTATCTGCTTACATGCCTGTAAATGAATGTAAGTATTTATATTTGAGCTTATGTCAAAAAACAAAATTTTAATTGTCGATGACGATGATGACATTCGACATCTTTTAAAATACAACTTAGAAAAGAGTGGTTTCATAACCAATATAGCCGCAAATGGTCTGGAATGTATTGAAATGATTAAAAGCTACAATCCTGATTTAATTTTATTGGATGTGATGATGCCGGGTATGGATGGAATCGAAGTCTGTGAAAGAATTAAATCAGATCCACAGAATAAAAATATCTTAATTTGCTTCTTAACGGCAAGAAATGAGGATTACAGTCAAATTGCTGGTCTTGAAGCTGGAGGTGACGATTATGTTTCAAAACCCATAAAACCAAAGGTTTTGTTAAGTCGCATTAATGCCATACTCAGAAGGAAAAGTAATGAAAATCCCAAAGAAGTAAAAAACGGTATTCAAATTAATTATGAGAAATATGTAGTGCTCAAAAATGGAGAAGAAGTTCAACTTCCCAAAAAAGAATTTGAACTTTTATCTTTACTTCACTCTAAGCCAAATTTTGTTTTCAGAAGAGAACAAATCTTAAACCATGTTTGGGGTACGGATATTGTTGTTGGCGACCGAACCATTGACGTTCATATCAGAAAATTACGTGAGAAACTAGGTGTCCATCATATCGTAACTGTCAAGGGGATAGGATATAAATACATCACATAAAAAAAGCACCAGGGTATGGTGCTTTTGTTCAGATAAGAGTTAAAATATCTTTGAGTTTATAGTAGTTTGATTATTAGACGCAATTGTTTTTAGAAAAGTTGCATCAATAAAAAAAGCACCATACTCTGGTGCTTTTGTTCAGATAAGAGTTAAAATATCTTTGAGTTTATAGTAGTTTGATGATTAGACGCATTTGTTTTTATAAAAGTTGCATCAATAAAAAAAAGCACCGTTTTACTGGTGCTTTTTGTTCAGATAAGAGTTAAAATATCTTTGAGTTTATAGTAGTTTGATAGTTAGACGCATTTGTTTTTATAAAAGTTGCATCAACAAAAAAAAGCACCATTTTACTGGTGCTTTTTGTTCAGATAAGAGTTAAAATATCTTTGAGTTTTTAGTAGTTTGATAGTTAGACGCATTTATTTTTATAAAAGTTGCATCAATAAAAAAAGCGTAGAATTAACTACGCTTCATATTGTTTGATAAGGGTTCAACAATAAGGTATTACTGAGCCCTGACGATAGACGTTTTTATTTTTTTAAGAGTTGCATGACTTGGTAAATATTCTAATGAACTTATTGTTAATTTTAAGGCATGAAGCAAGTAATTTCTATTTTTTTATTGTTTATCGGGTTCAACATTACAGCTCAAAAAAATAATCCGAAAATCATAGTCGGTATTGTTATTGATCAAATGTGTTATGACTATCTATATAGGTTTCAAAAGAATTATTCAAAAAAGGGATTTAATGAAATAATGAAAAATGGCACCAACTGTAGAAATGTGGAATACAACTATATTCCGACTTACACGGGACCAGGGCATGCTTCAATATATTCAGGTACAACTCCTAATAATCATGGAATCGTTGCAAATAATTGGTATGAGAGAAAATCTAAGCAACTCGTTAATTGCGTTGGTGATTTATCATTTCATTCTGTAGGGTCAGATTCTGATTATGGTCATTGTTCCCCAAATCGTATGAAAAGCTTCACAGTTACTGATCAACTCAAATTAACGTACCCAGATTCAAAAGTAATTTCATTATCGATAAAAGACAGAGGTGCTATTTTACCTGGAGGACATAAAAGTGATGGATCCTATTGGTTTGATTATCAGTCTGGAAAATTCATCACAAGTTCCTATTTCCGTAGTAAGCTGCCTGAATGGTTAACACGTTTTAATGAAAATAAGAATTGCTTTACATATGCAAAAAAGTGGATTCCAATTCTTGAAGAACAAGAATACAGTTCAGAAGATAAAAGTGATTATGAAGTAATTCTTTCCGGGAAAACAAATTCGCAATTCCCGTACGATATTGAAAAATTGATGTCAATAAATAACAATCTGAGTGCCTTTACGGTTTCTCCATTTGCCAATACATTGCTAACGGATTTGGCAATTGAAGCCATTCAAAATGAAGGTTTAGGAGAAGGCGATGAAACGGATATGATATGTATTAGTTACTCTTCTACAGATATTGCCGGTCATGCATTCGGGCCTTATTCAAAAGAAATAGAAGACATGTATATTCGCTTAGATCGTGATATTTCTAGACTTATAAAATTTTTAAATAAGAAATATGGCAAGAAGGGATATGTCTTATTCATGACTGCCGATCATGGTGTAGTTCCTGTTCCTAAACAGCTGAGCGATTCAAATCTACCTGGGGGATATGTTTTTGTAGATTCAATGGAACAAAAATTGAAAGAGAAATCGAAACTTGCTTTCGGAGCAGAACTTATTGAGGAAATCATCAATTTAAATATCTATTTAAATCATCAAAGAATTGATTCACTTCAAATTGACATAAAGGATGTTGAATCATTAATTAAAAATGAAGTCATCCGAATAAATGGTGT
>QOQC01000054.1 GCA_003331365.1 Flavobacteriales bacterium
GAGGTCTCGAGCGGATTCGAACCGCTGTACTCGGTTTTGCAGACCGATGCCTAAGCCACTCGGCCACGAGACCATTTTAGTGAGGGCAAAAATAGTAAAATCCATAGAATGTCTCTCCCTCTATTTAATTTTGATGATTTTTTGTTGCGTCATTTTGCCACCAATGTTTGCAGAAATATAATAGATTCCGGGTTTCATGATATTCCCATGGTGGTTTGTTCCATCCCAATGAGCCTCATTGATTCCTGATGAATGGTCTATTATAGCAACGCGATTACCTCTACTATCATAAATATAAATTTGATCAGATTGTTTTATAGCTTGGTCAAATTTGATTGTTATTTCATTGTCAAATGGATTTGGAAAAACCTGCATATCAGATTCAATTTGCTCGAGGTGTTCTTCCAAGCTCACTAACGTAAGATCAGTCAAATCGACATCTTCATCACCGGTTTGATAAGGCAGATATTGAAGATAAGTTATGAACATTTCATCTGTCGTATTAAGACCAAACATCACCGTTTGTGGAGGTGAAAAAGGGTTATGGACGTTTAATGAGGTATTATCGAACGATCCGTAGGCTTTTAAACGTGAACCGGATGGTAGCTTTTGTAAATAACGGAATTTATAGAAGTCCTGCCAATCAAAGTCCCAATGTGGTATATCAATCAAATCAACTGTATCTTGCCCAGGTTTGATCATATAAGACCCAATGGTCTTTCCTAATAAATGCATATGAGGAAATATAGAATATAGAGACCAATCTGTAGAAGTAGTCCCCGAGTTAGGATAGCTTGCACTTATGGGTGTTATTTGTTCAGGGGGTAAAATAAAGGTATAGTTAATCAATAAGGGGTCCGAACTCACCTCTCTTATATTCGTTTCATCCGGTGGATAGAAATGAAAAATAACCTTTGTGCTATCAATCAACCCGTAGCTTCCAATTGGATAGTGCATATTGAGGTAAATCTTCGCTCCTGAACTTACTGATACGCCCAATTTCATAGGTTCTTGAGATGGAAAAATGATAGGTGTGGATCCTGGTGTGTAACCTCCAACCAATTTTGTACTCAGACTTGAAGGACTTGCACAGTCTCCACCAATGGTATCCGTAATTTCCGAACCGGTTTGGTCAACATATACCAATACATGATGCACAATCTCAGGATTTCCAGGAATAACTTCCACTGCTTTAATGGTTCTATTTTCAGTTAGATTTGTAGGTAAAGAAAAACAGACGTAATCATCTTCAGAAATTGCTTTACTCGCATATGTAGGAATCTGCACTTCTAAATCCCCATTGCCTAAAATGGATCCTTCGTTGTAAACTGGGGGTGGAGGAGTCTGTCCTGCATTTCCCTCTGGATAACCCGAAGTAAGCCAATTTAAGATGGTGGATTTTTCATTTGCTTCAAGCGATCTGTCATGCAGAAACTCTGCAGAATTTTCACTCGGTGGCCAAGGTGGCATTTGTCCCTGATAAACGGCATCATAAATTGAGGTTGCCATATTACTTGCTTCACTATAATCAACTAACGAAAATGGTGCACCACCACCCTGATGGTGACATTTGGTACATTTATTATAGAATATCTCAGCAACTTCACCACTCCATGTTTGAGCAAATGAAAAAGAGATGGAGAAGACAAATAAAAGACTTGAAAATAATTTCATAGGAATAGGTTTTTTCCGAAATTAACGAATTATTCAGTGATTCAAAAATTAGAACTTTATCAATTTTTGCACTTTGTATTTTTTATTTTCAGATAAGGAAACATAATATATGCCTGTTTCATAGTGTTTGGTCGAAATATGTAGCGGAATGCCTGGAGACTTATTCCCCGTGTATATGACTTCTCCCAGTGTGGAGTAAATTGAAATTAGCCCACCGTAATCGGAATGAACTTGAATTTCTTCCATAAATGGATTCGGTTGAACAATGAATTCTAGATTGTTTTCATCTAGAGATGAACAATTCTCTATCAAAACTTCCAGACTAACGGAGTCGGGACAGGTCCCTCCCGTTAGATGGGTTACCAAATATGAACCAACTAATGAACTATCAGAATTTATTGCTCCATTATTTGCATTAAGATTAAGCCCAGAGTTCGATGAAAACATTCCTTCACCGGGGTTAATTACGATTGGTGAAATGATTCCTTGTCCAATACATATCGGATTGGTTTCGAATATAAAACCTGCAGAATTTAATGGATTCATCACAAATTCAACCGTTTCAGATTGAGGAGATAAACAGCCGTTTTGATTCGTGTAATTTACATATACAGCTCCAGAAAAATCAACAAGTAAGGTATCCGTAGTCGCGATAATATTTCCATCCACTACCCAATTAAATAGGCCATTTGTTTGATTGCTTGAATACAATGGCACTGGGGAACCTTCACAAAATTCACTAGTCCCATTTAAATTAAGCTCGACAATGCTCTGAGGAAAATCAAACCCAATTTCATATTCATTGAAATTCCCACATTGCAAAAGCGTTGATGTACTAGGTTTAATTACAGCAGCATAAATTCCAGATGAAAGGTTGAGGGAAAAAGTGTTTTGTTCACAAGAATTATAACTCTCACTCCCAACCAGTTGTGGTATAGAACAATCACTGATATTGAATACATCAATAGTTACAGGAAATTCAGAGGAGATCATAAAGCTCGATAATCCGGTTTCATAAATTTCAAATCGATACCAGTCGAGATCTTTTATTCCATTTTCAGCCCAACATGAGCCAAAAATGCTTTCATTACAGGTAACATCTTGATATGTTGGAATAGCCACAAAGCACCCACCATTTTCATTTTCACCACATGCTTCATTTTCAGGAAAGCTATTGATTCCTGGATCTACATTGCATTGATCAAAAGTTTCAATGCACAAGCTGAAATCCATTGTATTAGGAATCCAATTATACCAGTCGTATACTCGTATGTAATAATTTTGTCCTGGAATTAAGTCCCCAATTGTTGTAGCTTCATTTTCTCCATCATAGCTCGAATTTAAACAAATCAGACTATTGAGATTGGAACAGGTTCCCGAAAATACTTCAATTACCGGATCCATTTCCGCTGAACTCGTAAGCTCCAAAGTTGTTGCATTAGAGCTTGCGGTAAACTCGTACCAAACATCATTGTTCGCAATACCATCGCAACCAACTAAAGACTCTGACGCCATTTGTAGCGTTCCTTGTTCTGGAGTACATGATGCTGTGTGGTCAATGACAATCGCATCAAGGCATTCATCATTTGAAGGAGGATTTAAGGTCGAATAATAAGTGTATGAATCAATTCCAATGTAATTTGAATTACTTCCTCCAGGCCCTCCGTTAGTCACATAGTATCTAAATCCAATTCGTCCATTTGTTGGGGCGCTTAGCCCTGAAATAGTAATCGTATATTGCGTCCAAGAGTTTGGATAGGCTGTTGTTGAAAGAGTAGGATTGATACTCAATAATAAGTTGGTAAATGATCCGACATCTTCAGGGGCAAAGCCCATATTAAAATTGTTGCCATCTTCACTTAATCGAACCTCAAGACGATCTGGAAATACAGGGCTTACATCTACTCGCCTAGTGTAAAATGTAATAATATCGCCATTATTAAAGGTTCTTGAGGGGGTTATTGCCCAATTGCTTAATGTAACAGGAGTAGTAGCCGATGAGCTTTGGTATCCTACACCAATGTATGAATTGGACACTCCGTCATGTGAAGCAAATTGACTCGCATCACCCTGATGCCAATTTTGATTTTGAGAAGTGCTATTGTTTTGAAAAAACCAATCACTCAAGCTGTTAATATCATCAAAGCCCTCAAGATAAGTTTGACCAATTCCAATGAAAGAAATGGAAATACCTATGAAAACAATGCTGACATTTTTTATCATAAAGCTATTGTATGACCTCTATTAATTGTGCTTTTGAGCTGTTATTGTTTGCATCGAATACTCGAATAAAATAGCTTCCAGATTTTATATTATTAAGCTCAATATTTAATTCATTTAGCATCCCATTTTTTGACATTATCTTTTGACCTACAAGGTTGTATATTTCTATATGCCCAATGAGTTCATTTGATCTAACTGTTAATTTATTTTTCGCTGGATTTGGATAAATTTCTATAATTGCCGAGGTGTTTTCTGCTATGCCATTGGATGTACATTCATCTTCTATTGGATTGCCATCGCAGTCATCAATTGAATATAGAATTGCGTTCTCCAACCATGCGTTTGGAGGTTGTATAGGGGCAACATCACATCCAAGTTGTTTTACAAGAAAATCCCTAATAAAGTTAATGGTAATATTCATTGTATTGGCATTGTTTATGTATGGCACATGTCCAGCGCCAGGAAAGGTATAAAAATACTCCTCCAAACCAATTGCACAAGCCCGTTCGTGTAGCATTCGACTTCCGTCTAAATACATAAGGGGAATTCCTGGATTAACCAATCCACGATTATATGTGACGGTTCCATCATTCGTCCCATGAACGGAACAAAGAGGAACATCATCAGCTTCAATCCAGCTGTACCTGGCGAGAGCGCCACATCCGTTAATCACACCATGGACTGTCGATGAATAACCAGGATTTCCGCTCGTCCCCTCGAGTCCTCCCATCGAAATTATTGTAGGTTCGTTCAAATAATCAGCTATTTTACACTCATCATCCAAATAGGCCAGATGTAAAGCAGTAATGGCCCCTGCGGAGCTTCCTCCTACAAAAATTTTATTTGTATCAATTTTATATTGATTTGTTGTTTGTTTGTCTTTATAAAAATATCGAATAGCTCCTCTTAAATCCTGAACCGCTCGAACTACCGCTTTTACTGCATTTGCCGAATCAAATGGAAAGAAACCCAAACGGTAGTCAATCGAAGCGCAGGCATATCCCATTTTTACAAATCTTTCAGAAAACTCGACCATATCAGGATCCGTTTTTGAACCGCCAATAAAACTACCACCATGAACCCAAATTAATAACGGACGTTCTGTTTCGGTATCTCCATCAGGTTCATAAAAGTCAAGCCTTAATGTTGTGTTCGAGCCATTCCATGAGGTGTTTGAACCATAAGTGATGTCTGAAGTTTTTGTAAAATCTGTAAACACCGTGCTCGAATACCTCCCATCATCACAAGGTGTTTGTGCATTAATGATATTTGAGAGAGACAGAAAAAGTGTAAAAAATAAAATTTGTTTCATGATTGAATTTTAAGTTATGGAAAAAATGCGGAATCCAAATTCGTCGCATTAATCATTGGATATGACGCATTGTATTTTTGATTAATTGATTTAATAAATTCGTTGGTCAAAAGGGCATTCGTTCGGGCGTTAAATCGAATCCCATCCAGCCCATATGCCCCGCCTGAAATAAAACCAGTCCCCATATTAATACCATTAAAAGGAAAACCTGAATCTATATTTGAAAAGAACTGCTCTGCATCAACCAAGGCTAAATTGTATTCAAAAGCGAGTGAACGGATGATGTCATTGATGATTCCAAGGTGCGTTCTAATTTCTTGTAGCTCCGGGTTAGTTAAAATGAACTCATTTCTAAATGGAAAGATGGTACCCATCTTGTAACACTTCACGGAGTCCAACGGAACACTCAACAAGATAAGCTCTCCGTCCTCAATAGGTCGGACTCCAAAAGCATTTGCAGAAGGGTCCTCAATCATAAAGGGATTGTTGCCTACGTTGAAATAAAATTCTAAGGGATTGTAGATGCTGTTTAAGGTGGCATTATTGGCAGAGTCTAAAACAAGATCATTCCAGCCAACAGTCGTAAAATATGGAGCGCTGCTTATATCAGGAATGGTAGAGATTACACCTTTTGCCCCACTAGAGGTAAGGTTGTCCAACATTTGACGATAATTATTCTCAAATAGAGTTGGATCAGGAAGACTGTCATTTCTTGCGCCAGACTTAATGAATGGCATAAAATCATCCAGCCCCAAAAAGACAGAAAAAAGCGTTGGATTTAAAGTGCTAAAATCATCATTTACCGAACTTGTTGGAGATGACGACATTCTAGCGAAGTAAGGATTCTGGTTCGAATAATCTTCGTCAAAGACATTACCTGTCCGTAAGCCTGGAATTGACATGTTGTTGAATGGTGCACCGCCATATATATTATTTAAAATGTTGGCATCACCCATTGCAGTCTCTCGAACAGGAGATAAAGAGGTTTCATTCAAGCAATCCGTTTTATACCCTAATATCAATCTTGAAAGCCCATTCGTACTAATACCTACAGATCCTTCCTCTACAAGTGGTTGATTAAATGTTGTTGGAGATACATCATTTATACTTTTATGAATATAAGAGGCAATGCTATGTTCTTGTCCATATCTAAACAAGGCATCATCTGTATAACCCGAAGCAAAAGTTCCACCGAGCATTAAAAACCGTTCGGGATTTGTTTCGCCTGGGCTATATTCAGAGCCTTCAAATTTAGGTTTACACGAAATGCAAATCACAAGCAAAAAACCGAATATGTATAATCTTGAATTCATTATTACCACTTATATATTAACCCAAGCCCCCCTGCAATTGCCTTTGTTTCAAAAGTTCCGCTGAGACCTGTTTCAGTATTATGTCCAGTTCTCGTCATTTGCGTATAATAAAACGTAGCATCTATTGAAAAGTGATCGCCAAACACATATCCTATACCTGCAGTTCCGTACCATCTATCATTGTCTGGGGTTTCAGGTGTTATGTAACCATTTTGAACAGGTGAGAATCCAAATCCACCCCCAGCTCTAAATGATAATCCATTATTAAAATCATAAGATCCTCCTCCCCGAAAAGCAAATGTGCTCTCATACATTCTCGGAGATTTAGTATCCTCTAAAGATGAGGTATTTAAAGCATAATCAAAGGCCAAGGTGTCGTAT
Organism: Flavobacteriales bacterium; assembly: GCA_003331365.1. Classification (GTDB taxonomy): domain Bacteria; phylum Bacteroidota; class Bacteroidia; order Flavobacteriales_D; family Crocinitomicaceae; genus UBA952. The sequence continues at coordinate 6,904 of QOQC01000054.1, forward strand.
GCTTTCCAACCAACCCTGTTTACATCCAAAACAAAGGTAAGCTGATCATTAGCTTTGTAGCATACTCCAAACGTAAGTACCTGTGGTAAGGGAAGTGCACCTGAAAATGTACCGTCCGGAAAATTTGGATCAAGTGATTCAGGGACATCAAATATAGCATTACCATCATCAACATTCATTTCAATTTTGGAGCGAAAGTTAAGCCCAACAGAAAGTTTTTTTGTCAGGTCATAATGAATACCCAAATTGTATCCAAAACCTAGTGCAGAACCAGATAGGCTGGCACTTGCAAAATCTCCGTCACTAAATTGAACTGGAATGTCTTTTTCTAAGACTACATCACCTGTACTGATTACAAGGCCACCCCCAATCCCAATGACATCCGCAATTCTGTATGAAAATGTAGGTTGAATAAATATAGCCTTTAATTGAAGCTTAGTGAGGGCAAATCGGCCAATCCAATTGTCTTCATACGACACCGTGCTTCCAAAAGGGGTATAAGCTGCGATACCAAGCTTTAGTTTAGCATGATCCTTTAATTGAAATAATCCATAAGCAGAAAAAGGAGTGCCAATAGGAGAGTTTGACCGGTAACCTTGTCCCGTGGTTGAGTCAATAAATAATGTATTACCCGAAATAGGTGTAACAGCAATATTTATGGAGTTTTCATTCGAAAATGCAACAGAGCCAGGGTTAAAAAAAAGGCTTGAGCCATCCATAAAAACTGCTGTGCCAGCTAGGCCCATGCCCTGTTGCTTTTGACCTTGAAAATTAACCTGGTACCCTTGAGAAAAAGAATTTCCATACGTTAATAGGCATAAAAACGTCAACAGCACCGAAAATAATTTTCTCATAGAATCAAGTAAGGACCTAAATATATTAATATAATGGCAATTTAGGAAGCCTTTTCTTTACAAAAAACAAAGGTGCTTTTCCACACGAAAACCCGATGATATTACAATACAGGAACTAAATTTTCCGACTCTATTTCCACGTCTAAATAGCTTTGTACAATATCAATCGCGTTGTCAATCACATCGCTTAATGCCACAATGTAGGTCCCTTCTTCTGCAATGGAAATGGCGTGCTTAATCGCCTCAACTTCCAATGATACGACTTCATGAGTTACAGATGCATCACCCTCCTGTAACCCTTCCAATATGAGATTTATGATTTCCTCTTCGCTTCTTCCTCTTAGGTGTTTTTCTTGTCGGATAATAATGTGGTCAAACATTCGGGCTGCAATTTTTGCACATTCCTTGATGTCTTCATCACGTCGATCTCCAACACCAGAAATAATACCAATTTTTCTAGAAGCATCTACACTGCTTAAATAATCTTCAATTCCGAGATAGCTTGTAGGATTATGGGCAAAATCAATAAGCACTTTGAACTTTGAAAATTCAAAAATGTTCATTCTTCCAGGAGTATGCGCCGCACTTGGAATGAACGTAGCCAATGATAACTTAATATCCTCTGTTTTAAAGCCATACAAGTATGCCGATAAGGTTGCTGCTAGCACGTTGGCAATCATAAATTTCGCCTTACCATTAAGGGTAAGAGGAATATGAGTGGCTCGTTCGACTCTTATTTTCCAGTCGCCTTTTTTAATGGTAATAAACCCATTTTCATAAATAGCTGCGATTCCTCCTTCAGCGCAATGCTCAATAATTGCAGGGCAATTTTCATCTAAACTAAATAAGGCCACATTGCATGATAATGATTTCGCTATTTCAAGACAATTCTCATCTTCTCCGTTAAGAACTGCCCAACCATCTTTTTTAACACTTTCTACAACAACCGATTTTACGCGTGAAAGGTCTTTTAAATCATGAATATCACTTATCCCAAGATGGTCTTCCTGAATATTGGTAATCACACCGATATCACAAACCTTAAATCCGAGTCCAGATCTCAAAATTCCTCCACGAGCTGTTTCAAGAACTGCAAATTCAACGTTAGGGTCTTTTAAGATATATTCCGCACTTATAGGTCCTGTCGTATCCCCTTTTTCCATCATGTGGTTTTGTATGTATATGCCGTCAGAAGTAGTAAACCCAACTCGATAACCATTGTTTTTAACGATGTGAGAAATTAATCGGGTAGTAGTAGTTTTTCCATTAGTTCCAGTTACAGAAATAATTGGAATCCTTGATGGCTTTCCAGGAGGATAAAGCATATCAATTACCGGAGCTGCAACGTTTCTTGGTAAACCTTCAGAAGGTGCAAGGTGCATTCTGAATCCAGGAGCTGCATTTACCTCTAATATCACACCACCATTTTCCTTGAGGGATTGTGTGAGGTTAGGTGCCATAATATCTATTCCACAAATATCTAAACCAATTATTCTAGAAATACGTTCTGCAATAAATACGTTTTCTGGGTGCATAAGATCAGTGACATCCACTGAAGTTCCGCCCGTACTTAAATTGGCAGTAGATTTTAAATACAACGTTTCGCCTTCAGGAAGAACTGAACCCAATGTATATCCGGCATTGTCAATGAGTCGTTCTGTCGTTCTGTCAATAGTGATTTCTGTCAATACATTTTCATGCCCATACCCTCTTCTTGGATCTTCATTTGTTATATCGATGAGCTCTTGAATTGTATTTTTACCATTCCCAATGACGTGCGCAGGCACTCTTTGAGCAGCTGCGATAACCTCATTATTTATTACGAGAACCCTAAAGTCAAAACCAGTTACAAATTTTTCAACGATGACTCTTCTTGAGTATTCTTTAGCATGCTTTAATCCTTTAACAGCATCCTCCCAATTGGTCACATTAATAGAAGCACCTTTTCCATGATTCCCATCTAAAGGCTTGATAACAATTGGGTAACCAATATCGTCAATAGTATCTTTTAAGTCCTCCTCGTCATAACAAATATCTCCTTGAGCTACAGGAATAGAAGCATCGTCCAACATTTTTTTAGTTTGCTCTTTATTGCAGGCAATATCAACAGCAATGTTACTTGTCTTGCATGTAATGGTTGCTTGAAAGCGCATTTGATTTACACCGGCTCCAAGCTGAATGAGTGAATTTCTCCCCAAACGAAGGAATGGGATATCTCGCGATACCGCCTCATCAACAATACTTGCAGTACTGGGTCCTAATCGCACATCCTCTCTAATTTCCTTCATCTTTTGGATATCATCAGTGAGGTCATAATCTTCGCCTGAAATTAAGGCCTCAGCAATTTTTACTGCTGCCTTAGCTGCATAGATTCCTACCTTTTCTTCCAGATAGTTAAAAACGACATTATAAACTCCTGGTGTTTTTGTTTCTCGTGTTCTTCCGAATCCAACATCCATTCCAGCCAAGGTCTGAATTTCTAATGCAATGTGCTCTATTACATGCCCCATCCAAGTTCCTCGATCTACTCTTTGAAAGAAGCCTCCACGACATCCCTCAGAACATCTATGCTCAATAAGTGTAGGTAAAAGATTTTCTAAACGTTCTTTAAATCCGTCTATCTTATCTGTTGGCCTCTCCTCCAATTCTTCTAAATCCAATCTCATCTGAATAAGCTTTTGTCTTCGAATGCTCCATATGTTTGGACCTCTAAGTGCTTGAATTTTAAGTATTTTCATAACTGAAATAAATTAAATAAAACGTACTATTTCTCAAAAATTTCGGCAAAGGTACAACAAGCTTTTGATTTAGAGCACATATTTTAAGCTTTGTCTAAACTGAAGGTGAATTGACTACCAACTCCAACTGAGCTTTTAACAGCAATTTTTTGTTGATGAGAGTCGATGACATGTTTAACAATCGCTAGTCCAAGTCCTGTTCCTCCTTCGTGTCGATTTCGACTTTTTTCGACCCTGTAGAAGCGTTCAAATAAACGAGGAAAATGAGCTTTGTCAATTCCTATACCGTCATCAGAGACCTCTATGGTTACCAAATCGTCAACTACAAAAACAGATATTGTGGTATTGCCATCTTTTTTTCCATAGGATATGGAATTATTGACCAGATTGGTGAGTACTTGAGCTATTCTTTTTCGATCGGCGTTAACACTGATATTCTCAGTTTCATGTTTTAAACTGAGCTTAATATTTTTTTCTTTTGCTCTAAGTTCAGCTCCGACGATACACTCAGAAGCAAGTTTTAGTATATCAAAAGGTTCGAAAATCATTTCGAGAGCATCAATTTCGAGTTTGGTGATTTGATCAAGGTCTTCTATTATACTCACTATTCTGTCTGTAGATAATGAAGCCCGCTCCAAAAATTTTTTATTTATTGTTTCATCCTCTAATCCTCCCTCTAAAAGTGTTAGAATGTAACCTTGAATGGAGAATGCTGGTGTTTTAAGTTCATGAGCCAAATTGCCTAGAAATTCTCTTCTAAAATTTTCTTGTTCTTTCAGCTTTATGATTTCCTCGTCCTGTTTACTTTGCCAGTCTTGTACATCTTTTTCCGCATTTTCAATCATATGGTCAAGTGACTCAGCTTCATATTCTTTTGTGGTTGCTTCAGTTTTGGTTTGAATGGATCTATATAAAAGAGATAGTCTATGTTGAACAAATTTTTTGAGTAAAAAACTAAAGGTAAAATAAACAAAGACGGCACCTAAAATAGGAATAACGAAAAATAGAGTAGAGTCAACTTCAGAGATAAACAAATGAACAAATAGGGTAAAGGTGAAGCTAAACCCAAAAGTAGCTATGCTTCCGAATAAAATAAGTAAACTGGGTTTTGGGTATTTCAAAATTTATAAAATATTGTAAAACAATTTCATAGCGCGAATATACTCATCTCGAGCCTTTTATGTGAATCTGGTAAATTAAGAAAACATTAATATTTGCGACCTAAGTTTCTATATGGTCCCAGTGTCAAATTAAAAAAGGGACTTTTGCCCCTTTTTTAATTTGAAGTTAAAATGAATTATTCAAATATGATTTTCATTTCAACACGTCTGTTTTTCTGTCTTCCTTCAGCTGTGTTATTATCAGCAATTGGAGCCGTTTCACCAAAGAACTTAATGATTAGATGCGTCTCATCAACACCATGATCAACCAAGAATCTTTTCACTGATTCTGCTCTTTTCTTAGATAATACCATGTTTTTATCTTCATTACCAACATTATCAGTATGACCTGATATTTCTAGCTTCCAAGTTGGTCTCTCAATTAACACATTAGAGAGCTCCTCTAACGAAGGCTTAGATTCGTTTAAGATAATGTCTTTCGCTGTTCTGAATTCTAGGTTGTCGAATGCTGTTTGAAGCACTTCAACTACCTCTTCTTCAATAACAGGGCATCCATTATTTTCAATAGGCCCTGGTGTGTTTGGACATTCGTCATCTTTGTCGAGTAACCCATCTTCATCAGTATCCATATAAGGACATCCGTTATTTTCTTTCGGGCCAGGAATTGTTGGACAAGCGTCGTCTTTATCCAGCAAACCATCTCCATCTGTATCAGGCCAAGGACATCCATTATTTTCTTTTGGACCAGGAGTTTCAATACAATCATCTATACCATCAATGATTCCGTCTCCATCTGTATCTGGACAACCTTGGAATTCCTTTTTACCGTATACCAATGGACATGCATCCTCTTGATCGCTGATTCCGTCACCATCCGTATCTGGACAACCATTAAACTCAACAAGTCCTGAATCTAGCGGGCAGTCATCTTCCTTATCCATAATACCATCGAGGTCTGTATCTGGACATCCTTTAAATGCGACTAAACCAGAGTCTAGGGGACAATCATCCTCTTTATCCATAATTCCGTCTAAATCCGTATCAGGACAACCATTGAATTTTGCCAAGCCAGGAGTGTCAGGACAATCATCAACTCTATCCGGAATAGAATCGTTATCACGATCGGGACAACCATTAAACGCTACCAATCCAGAATCTAATGGACAATCATCTTTCATGTCTATGATTCCGTCGTTATCCGTGTCCGGACATCCTTTAAAGGTCCATGGACCAGGAACATCAATACAGTCGTCCACTTTATCTGACACTTTATCTCCGTCCAAATCATTCGGTGCGTCATATAAAATAGGTACTCTTACACCGGCATAAAATTCGGCACCCCTAACATTTCCGGATGCAAATAAAAATCTATAATCTGTCACCCCTATTGTCAAAGGACCGAGTCTTGCCCCTAATCCAGCTTTAAATCCACTGTAATCATTGACTGAAAAGGGTAGATGAATTCCAAACCATGCGTGGTCAAAACTTGGGGTTATTGAGAATTGATTCGCCACCTTTACCTTTGAATCTTTATTCTTGGAAATGATATTGAAAATACCAGTTGAATTCACATAGAACCATTTCCAAATGTGGTAATCAATTTGAAAGCTAAAAGCGGTAGGTGTTCTCATGTAAAATGAAGACAAGGTGTCTCTTTCACCTGCTGTCCACTCTGAATTTCCTAAAGCGGATGACTGATTAATTAGTCCGTTAATGGTAGTATCAAAGCCCTCCAAGCTTTGAACTTCGTCAAAAATGGTTAAGTCAAATAAGTTTGAGGTATTCACTGAAAAATCGCGGCTAATACCTGCCTTTTGAAAGCTTAGGCCACCAATATCTGTGATGGAAAGCCCAACTCTTAGTTTGTACTTATTTTGGTCTCGAGCCCAAAGATTCATCTCACCATCCATGTCGTATTTGTAGTCCTTGAAATCAGGTCTCCATTCATAAACAACACCCAAATCCACACCTATACCTTTCGCTGATGCCTTAGGTAAACCAAAAACACCACTTTGATCTAACGTATTATTTGATGCATCGGCAATATTTTGTGAATAACCATAACCAAAATCTCCAGCTAGATATCGGGTCGTATCGTCATTGTATAAGTTGTATTCAAAGTTGTTACTATACATATAGGCAGCTGCATAACCAGATAGATATTTGACATTTGCTCCGGCTTTAAGAAAATGCTGTCCAGCATCAGTAAGAACTTGTCCATAATTTAATCCAAATTCGGACCAGGTCATATGATTGAAATTGATCAATTCTTCATTGAGGTTTATATCCCATAAGTCTTCATATTCAAGTTCCCTTTCTGCAAGAAAAGCGAGCTTAGGATCTACATTGTCGATATTTGTGATGCTTCTCATCTTTGCAAGAAAACCGACCGATATTTTTGGCGTTACATGAAAATTAAAATTCAAAAGGTCAAATTGGAAATTTGTATTGAACCCTAGAACACCCGGACTGTTTTGATCATACCTTCTAGTGATGTAGAGAGAGTC
>QOQC01000055.1 GCA_003331365.1 Flavobacteriales bacterium
GTGTCGAAACCTATCCATTCGTGTCCTTTCCAGGGACGAATACCATATTGACCATCCAAAAGAACCAAGGAGGAGTAATTATATTGCGGATTTGGTTGAGTTGTGTAGTTTATTTCGACCCCCAAACCTTTATGATTCTTAATATGCAATTCGGAATTTAAATTTGTCTCATTACTGGTCAAATTAATTTTGCTTTCAATTAACTTATTTTTGGTTCTTTCAATTAGTAATGGTTGGTTTGCAAGAAGTCTAAAATGAAGATCACTTTTACAATCAGATGAATGGATTATCGTATGAAAACTTTCATTTAAATTCTTAGATTTTAATTGAATGCTTATTCCTTTTTCATGTTTATTGAATTCAATATATGGCCGCAGGCTTGTTTTTGAGTAATTCACTTTCAGACGATCCAAGATTTTAAAATGCTTATCATATAAGATAGATTCAAAGTCCTCAAAAGAAATTTTATCCGTACACCACAGTGCTTGACTTAAGGCGATTGCTCTTGGGTAGGCCATGTATTCAAGTTGAGGAAAGGAAGTGATATATTCAGTCCATAAATTGGCTTGACCTCCAAGAATAAAGCTGGCCTCGGCAACATTGAGCTCTGAAGGAATTGGATTGAACCCGTATACCTTTTCTAATGGTGTAAAACCACCGATTGCAAGAGGTTCCTCTTTCCCTTTTCCTTGATAATGATCAAAATAACAGTGTGTTCCTGGGGTCATGACTACATAATTTCCTTTTTTTGATGCTTCAATACCACCTTTTGTTCCTCTCCAGGACATTATTGTTGAATTAGTGGATAATCCACCTTCTAATATTTCATCCCATCCTATGAGCTGTCTATTTTTAGAGTTCAGATAGCTTTCTATTTTTTTAATGAAGTAGCTTTGAAGCTCTTGTTCATTTACTAGGTTATTTGATTTAATGGTTTTCTGACAGGATTGACATTCCCTCCATCGGGTTTTAGGTGCTTCATCACCACCCACATGAATATATTTACTTGGAAACAAATCCAAGACTTCATCTAGAATATTTTCAAGAAATTCAAAAGTCTCGTCTCTCGTGCAATAAATATCCTCAAAAACACCCCAAATACCGGGGACTCCTTGTTGAATTTTTGTACATGAATATTCAGGATAAGCCGCTAAAGCCGCTCTGCTATGTCCTGGCATTTCAATCTCAGGAACTATGGTTATGTGTCTTTCATTTGCATATCTAACAATGTCCTTAATTTCTTCTTGGGTGTAGAAACCTCCATATCTAATTTGGTCGTATTTTCTTGGAAAAGAATTGTAATGATTTTTGATAGTGCTATCTCTGTATGCACCTATTTCTGTCAACTTTGGATACCTTTTGATTTCTATTCTCCATCCCTGGTCGTCTGTGAGATGCCAATGAAAAGTATTGAATTTATACAAGGCCATTAAATCAATATATTTTTTGACTTCTTCAGGAGAAAAGAAATGTCGAGACACGTCTAAATGCAGGCCCCTCCATTCAAATTTTGGATAATCTTGGATAAAAGCTTTGGAAATATATTTGATATCATCCTCCGTTTCAATCAACTGTACCAATGACTGAAATGCATAATAAAGGGCTTTGTCGTTGGCATATGAGATAATTAGCTGATCATTTACAGCAATTGAATAAAAATCTTTAGGGACATTCTTGAGCTTCTGAAAGCGAATGAATGGACGGCCCAGGGTATCTGTAGTAGAGAGATTATGAAAAGTGTTCAATAAGAGGTCCAATTGCTTTCTCGAAGTAGGGGAAAGATAACCTTTATGTTCTTCGGGTAGTTTTTGAATACTTAATTGATGAGGTAGGTATAGAGTGCCCTCAGTTTTATTGTAAACTACTGGACTTGGTAGAATTGGACATTTCGACAGTTGCGAAAACAGTGAACCACAAAAGATGGTCAAAAAGAGAAAACATATAACCTTTTTCATAGGCGAATAAAGGTAATTAATTTCATCAATTCATTTTTCTATCCATTTAGAATCATCAATGTATTATAATTAACTTTGCCAAAAAGAAAAGCATGAAGATTTCAAATAATATTCTAGAAACTATCGGTAATACACCTTTGGTTAAGCTTAATAAGATTACCAAAGAGGTTGAGGCAACCGTATTGGCAAAAGTAGAATATTTCAATCCTGGAAGCTCTGTTAAGGATCGAATGGCTGTGAAAATGGTCGAAGATGCCGAAAAAGATGGGCGACTACAACCAGGGGGAACTATTGTTGAAGGTACTTCAGGAAATACAGGAATGGGTTTGGCTTTGGCCGCAATAGTAAAAGGCTACAAGCTGATTTGTGTATCAACTGATAAACAGTCCAAAGAGAAATTTGATATACTTCGAGCCGTTGGAGCCGAGGTTATTGTTTGTCCAACGGATGTTGCTCCTGAAGACCCTCGCTCTTATTATTCAACTTCTAAGAGAATTGCAGAAGAAACACCAAATTCTTGGTACGTTAATCAATATGATAATCCTTCAAATACTGTAGCTCATTATGAACAAACTGGTCCCGAGATATGGGAGCAGACTGATGGAAAAGTCACTCATTTTGTCGTAGGAGTTGGAACAGGAGGGACCATTTCCGGGGTGGGAAAGTATTTAAAGGAAAAAAATCCGAACATTAAAGTATGGGGTATTGATACCTATGGTTCCGTTTTTAAAAAATACCACGAAACCGGAATTTTTGATGAAAATGAAATTTATTCCTATATCACTGAGGGGATAGGGGAAGACATTCTGCCAGAAAATGTAAACTTTGAGATTATTGATGGTTTCGAGAAGGTTACTGATAAAGACGCAGCGGTTTATACAAGACGTATGGCTAGAGAGGAAGGCATATTTGCGGGAAATTCTTGTGGCGCAGCAGTAAAAGGATTGATTCAGCTCAAAAAACATTTTTCAAAAGATGATGTAGTTGTGGTCTTATTACATGACTCTGGTAGTAGATATGTGGGTAAAATGTATAATGATGACTGGATGCGTGAAAGAGGCTTCTTAGACCAAGATGTTGTGACTGCGGGAGACCTTGTTAATGCACATGAAAATAAACCACTTGTAACCGTTTTTGCGGAAGAACTTGTATCTCACGCTATTGGCAAAATGAGAAAGTTTGGTATTTCTCAAATTCCTGTTTTAAAAGACAATCAATTTGTAGGATCTGTTGATGATAGTACCATTTATCAGGCATTACTGGATAAACCTGAGCTAAGTGATTTGCCTATTTCATCTATTATGGGTCCTGTGTTTCCTGTTGTTAAGAATGGAACATCAGTTGAGGAATTGTGTAAATTGATAAATAAATCTACTCCTGCTGTATTGGTAGAAAAAACGGATGGTTCACATCACATTGTGACACGATACGATATCATTTCGGCAATGTCATAATGGCGGAAAAAATCTGTATTGATCAATTGGGTAGAAAGGTGTCCATTCCGGACAAACCACTTAGAATTGTGTCATTAGTTCCGTCAATTACCGATTTCCTTCATTATTTGAATTTTGATAAAGAGGTTGTTGGAATAACGAAGTTTTGTATTCATCCAGATGAATGGTTTAATACCAAAACAAGGATTGGTGGTACAAAAAGTCTGAATATTGAAAAAATATCAGCATTGAATCCGGATTTGATTATTGGAAATAAGGAAGAAAATGTAGAAAATGAAATCAATGCATTGTCAAATCATTTTCCAGTTTGGATGAGTGATGTCAATTCATTTGTTGATGCTAACAAAATGATACAAGAGTTAGGCATTGTATTAAATAGGCAGAATGAATGTAAATTACTTATAAATTCGATTAAAGATTCTTTTCAGAATCTGGCAAACTTTGGTCAGAACAAATCAGTATTGTATTTTATATGGCATGATCCCGATTACGTCGCCGGAAGCTTCACTTTTATAGATTCAATTTTAAATACATTTGGATTTGTAAATCATTGTAAAATGAATCGGTATCCTGACATAAATGACATATCAATTGACTCGCCTGACTATATTTTCTTAAGCTCTGAACCTTTTCCATTTTCAAGTAAACATATTGAATATTTCGAAGACAAATTCCCAACCTCTAAAGTTGTTTTAGTCAGTGGTGAAATGTTTTCATGGTACGGTTCCTATATGTTGAAATTACCTTCATATATTGAGAATGAATTAATCAATAAGCTTTGAAGCATTCTATTGTATTTTATGATTCATCGTGTCCTTTGTGTTCAAGGGTTGTTCGATTCATTATTAAACACGAAAAAAATGATGAATTGAGATTCAGTGCGCTTCAAGGTGAATTTGCAAAGTCGTTCTTGTCAAATAAAGGAGTAAATGAAGTAGATCTAAGTACATTTTATTTATTTAAAAATGAAAAGTTACATCAAAAGTCAACTGCAGCACTAATGTTATTGGCTTATTTGAAATGGTACTTGCAGCTTCTAAATATTTTTTGGATACTACCGGGTGTGATTCGAGATTTTTTCTATATGATTATTTCAAGAAATCGCTTCAGAATTTTTAAAAATCGTTGTGATTTCGTGAGGCTTGACCCAAAACGAGATTTAGATACCTTGAATTAAGATTTCAGTTGAATTAATTTTTGTTTTATTCCATTCAGTTTACTGATGACAACTTGTCTATCGTCAATGGCATCCTTATTTTTTGACTTCATCGCTTTTTTTGCACCATCGAGGGTATAACCATTTACCTTGACTAGAGTGTAAATTCTATGAATTACTTCTATTTCTTTGACTGAGTATAGGCGGTTTCCTTTCTTATTTCTTTTAGAGACTTTGAGTTGAAATTCTTTTTCCCAAAACCGCAATAAAGAAGCGTTTACTTCAAGCATTTTAGACAATTCCCCAATGCTGTAGTACATTTTTGTAAGACTTTGAATATCAATCATAGAACCCGTTCTATTTAATTTATTTTCTAAAATAGTTAAAATTTTTATTTGATGAATATTTTTATTTTAATTGAATATTTTATTTTTAGTCTCCTACAAGTCCCCTAATCTTTTGTTGCTACGATTTTCTAATTTTTGTAAGTTTGGTATGTATCTCAATGCTATGGTGTCTTGAAGGGCTTAAAGTTTACATTGTTTTTATTTTTAATTGTTGTTTTTGATTTGTCCGGGCAAACTATTTCTGGTATCATAAATGATTACACAGAGGTCACGGCGACAGGTATAAATAATGTTGATGTTTCCAATAGCTCATCATTTCAGATTGGAGATAAAGTCTTGATCATTCAAATGATGGGAGCAACGATAACAACTGGTAATATTTCTGATTTTGGTCAAATAAATGATCAAAATAATTCAGGGAATTTCGAATTTGCGATTATTGCTTCGGTCAATGGTTTAAATATATCTTTTGAAAACGACTTATGCTATTCATATGATGTGAACGCAAAAGTACAATTGGTTCGGGTTCCTATATATACAGATGTTTTGATTTCAGGAGTTTTAACCGCATCTCCTTGGGATGGGGTTACAGGAGGAGTTCTCGTTCTTGAGGCAACAAATAGTATATCTTTTAATTCAAATATTAATTTAAAAGGATTGGGATTTCGTGGAGGTCAAATTTCTACAGGAGGGTTTTCATGTAATGACCCGAATTGGGCAAATGCGAATGGGGGTAGAAAAGGAGAGGGTATTGCTGAAGCTCCAATAAATCAAGAAGAAAACAGAGCTCCTCTTGCAAATGGAGGTGGTGGCTCCAATACTGGTAATCCAGGTGCAGGTGGAGGCGCAAATGGGGGCTCAGGAGGGCGAGGGGGAAATGAATGGTTTGGTTCTTGTGCTTTAAATGTTTCCTATGGTGTTGGTGGATACCCATTAGATTATTCTGGCTATAGAGCCTTTATGGGAGGAGGAGGAGGAGGAGGTTATCGAGATAATGGATTAAATGCCACAGATGGATCCAATGGTGGAGGAATTGCATTTTTGATTTCTCCAGCGATAGAAGGAAACGGTTACTCTATTGATGTTTCAGGTAATGATGTTATTGGGAATACCGACTCAGAAGGGGCAGGTGGAGGTGGAGCCGGAGGATGTACTTATCTTATTACGCAGAACTTAAATTCCCAATTAACCATAAATGCCTATGGAGGTAAAGGCGGAGATATTTTTAGCACCCTTTGGCAGAGTGCTTGTCACGGTCCTGGTGGAGGTGGAGGTGGAGGCACAACCGTTCTCAGTTTACCCAGTACACCTTTTTTTTTAAATAATTATATTTCTGGAGGTAATTCTGGAAGTGTTCTTCATAATGGACCAGCATGTGCTGGAACCCCTCACGGTGCAGTTGCTGGAACAGTAGGTCAGCTTATTTTTGATTATGAGTTACCCGTGACGACCTTATCTCCAAATTTAGGGTCTGATTTCGTTTTGTGTTCAGGAGCGTCAGCTGTACTTTCACTAACAGAGTCATATACTAGTTATGAATGGAGTGATGGATCATTGAGCTCAGAGCTAAACATATCTTCACCCGGAATTTATTGGGTAGAAGTACCTTCATCATGTGGTGTCTCGAGGGATTCAATTGAAGTGTTCGCATCATCTGCTTTACTTGATCTAGGTCCAAATCAAGCAATTTGTGAAAACGATCAACTCACTATCAATTTACCGCCTGATTTCACATTGCCTTTATGGAATACAGGTTCGACTCAATCGAGTATTACTGTAGATGCGCAAGGACAATACTTTGTTGATGCCGTGAATATTGATGGTTGCCCTATGAGTGATACCATAATGTTGAGTGTTGTGTCGAGTGCGCTTACATCAATAGCTGATAGTTCTTGTCAAGGTATAGGATATGATTTTAATGGACTCATGATTTATGACTCAGGAATTTATGTAGATACTTTACTAAATATTCAAGGTTGTGACTCAGTTATTTCACTGGACTATACAGCAATCGATTTACCCATTTTTTCAATCAATGATTCCGTTATATGTATTCAGGATTCAATCGTGTTGAGTCTTGATACCAATTATTCATACTCATGGCTCTTTGATAATGATATTGAAATAATAGATTCGAATGGAGTTTTTATTGTTATACCACAGCAAAGCGAAGTAATTCAGATAATCTCTCAAGATATAAACGGTTGTGAGTATAGCGTAAATACAGAATTTACGGTTGAACCACTTCCATTAATTACGCTTAATTCAAATTTGACTGAAATTTGCCAAGGTGATGAAGTTGATTTGTCTGTATCAGGCGGATTCAATTATTCATGGTCAGGTTATGGAATTCAAAATTCTAGTGCTGAAAACCATTCAGTAATTTTAAGTAATAGTGAAACTTATTATGTTTCGGGAGAATCTGATTTTGGATGTATTGATTCAGCCTCTATTGATATTCTGGTCAACGAATCTCCTCAATTGATCATTACGCCTAATCAGGAAATTTGTCCGGGAGATTTTGCAGAGATCATTGTGTCAGGTGCAAACTATTACGAGTGGCAAAATTCTGAGTTAAATAATTTATCAGTACCACAGGTTTATGTTTCCCCTGAACAATCGCTGATATATCAAGTTGTAGGATTCAATAATTTAAATTGTACGGACACCATTGAAACTACTGTTTTTTTGTATCCAAGTGTTCAGTCAAGTTTTATTGTAAATCCAGTATTATTAACAAGTGATTCACCCATTATTAATATTACAAATACGAGTTTAAACGCCGTAAATTCCATATGGAATTATGGTGATGGTCTTATTGAAGAAAATAATGAGTTGATTTTTGATTACCAATATTCTTATACGGAAGGTAATTATTTACTGTCTTTGAATGTAATTTCGGAGGAAGGATGTACAGATTCTACTCAAGTTGTCATACAAGTAAAAGGGGGAGATCTTTATTATATACCCAATTCATTTACGCCTGACGGGGATGAATTTAACAATACATTTCTACCAATCTTTACTGTGGGTTTTGATCCTGCTAATTATTTGTGTTCAATTTATAATAGGTGGGGTGAATTAATATTTCAATCAAGAAATCATGAAGAAGGTTGGAACGGTCAATTCAATAATTCCTACTGTCCAGATGGATTATATACCTATGTCATCAAATATAAAAATCCTGATTTGGACGAATATAAGTTGATCAAAGGGCATGTCTCTTTGTTAAGATAATTGTGTTAACTCTAATGTATTTGAGATTCCTGTTCTACTATTGATGAAGAAATTTCAAGAAAATAGTTATAATTTTGCCTTTTCCATGATGGTCAAGGTAACATATTCAATTTTTCTCGCATTTTGTCTTTTTACGGTTAAGGTGGGATGTGCTCAACAAGAATCACAAGATCTTATTGTGCCTGAGGATAGTATGCAGAATCTTGACGATATCGTATCCCAAAAATCATCGGCCATCATTGAATATGCCAAAAACTTTTTGGGCGTGCCCTATGTTTGGGGAGGGATGAGTCCTTCAGGTTTTGATTGTTCAGGATTTATTAATTACGTTTTTAAAGGTTTTGGTTTTAATCTAACCAGAACCAGTTATGGATTAGCTGAATTGGGAAAGACTGTTCGATTGTCAGAATTACAACCAGGAGATTTGATGTTTTTTAAGGGTCGGAATATGAATGTCAATAGAGTTGGTCATGTTGCTCTGGTTGTTGATACAACAGATGGTGTCATACAATTCATTCATGCAGCTAGGACTGGAATTCGGATTGATACATTTAACAAGAGCAGTTATTATGTTCCAAGATATATCAAGTCAAAAAGAATGGATTACATAGGTTATTAATTAAATTTCATGGGTACTTATTCATTAAATAAAAGCCAATGGCTGTTTGTGTTTCTTTCAGGATTGTTCATTACCAATGCTGTAACGGCTGAGTTGATAAGTAACAAGCTCATTGAGATCCCATTACAGTTTAATTTTTTTGGAGGGGAATTAGGTCCTTTTGTGACGATTGTAGGTATTTTACCTTGGCCAATTGTTTTTTTATTGACTGATTTGTTAAATGAATTTTATGGTTATAAAGCAGTAAAAAGATTGAGCTGGATAACAGCAATTCTAATCGCCTATTGTTTTATTATTGTCGGGCTCTCTATGGAGATACCTGCTGTTGAGATTCAAGGCTCTAATTTATCTGATGATAAGGCATACAACAAAGTTTTTGGGCAGGCTCAGATGGTTATTGTGGGTAGTATTTGTGCCTTTCTAGTATCGCAATTGCTGGATGCATTAGTATTTAAATGGATAAAATCTAAAACCGGTACGCGTTTGATTTGGTTGAGAAGTACAGGAAGTACAGTTGTTTCTCAATTAATAGACTCATATATAGTTTTATATATTGGTTTTGTCCTTCCTGGTTCGCTTTCATTTTCAGATTTTATGACGATTGCCCCAACAAATTATGTGCTGAAATTAATTATTGCTGTGCTTTTAACGCCACTGATATATTTGGGTCATTTTTTTATCCGAAAATTTGTGTTAAATCAAAAGTCAGATGTTCTGTAGGCTTTATGCCAGATTAGATAAGCGATCGCGAGAACACTCATTACAGCGCCAAAAAGAAAAACTTGCTGAATTGATTCAGAAGTATTGTCATAAGTAAAAATGGTCGATGAGGAACCAATCATTATGCCTATTTCAAGTGCAATAAATATAGTACCCGCACCAACCCCACGTCTTTTAATATGAGAAAGGTCAGCAGTCCAGGCAAATAGGGTAGGACTCGAAACTCCAGTTGCAAGACCAAATACAATGGCGGAAATGACAAATGAATTGTAAGAATCAACTTTGGAAAGTAGGAGCATAGAAATGAATAGAATACATACACCTATAAGCATGGTCTCTCTTCTCCCAATTCGATCGGAAAGTGAAGATGTAAAAAGTCTTACAAATATGGTTGAGGCAACATAAAACCCAAAGAAAAACCCTTTATTTTCTATCCCTAAGAAGCCCGACATATCTGGGGTAAGCACAAATATTATTCCTGAGCACGAAGCTGTTAGGGCCATTACAATTGCTGCAGGTATTACAGAGGGCTCGACTACGTCAATCCACTTCACTTTAAGCTGGCTTCCATTAAACCTTTCGGGATTTTCTAATGTTTCTTCGACTTTCAAAAGGAATAACCCTGAAATGACGGACGTTAAACCCGCAATGAAGAATAAGGTATCCATTCCAAAATGATTACCAATCCATGAACCTGAAAATTGTCCTACACCAAAACCAAGTGAAATAAAAGTACCCCAAATCCCCATGGCTTGACCTCTTTTTTCTGCTGGTATAATGTCGGTTAATAGTGCCGTTGAGCCCGTTGGGGTAAATCCTGCACTAAACCCATGTAAAAATCTCAGCATCAAAAAAAACAAGACTGAGAAGGAAAATGGATAAACCCAAGAGATTAGCATTGAAAATAATATACCCAGATAGATTACTTTTTTTCTACCAATCGTGTCGGTTAATTTTCCTGAAAATGGTCTACTTAATGCCGCTGAAACGGTGAATAAAGTTATGATTAATCCCTTTTTATCTGCCCCTCCAAGATCAGTTATAAAGGAATTTAGCTCTGGCAAAATGAGATTGAAACTGGTCATGAAAAAAAACATGGATAAGGACAAAAGCCAAAAATTCTTACCATATTTAATTTTCATGAGCCAAAATTACTGTTTAATTGGAATGTGAACATCTATTTTGTTCCTTTGTTTAGTTATTATGAAATATACGTTTGTTATCATCTTCTTAACATTGTTATTTTCTTGTTCTTCTCAGGTCGAGAAAAAAAATACTTTTAACGGAAGAGTTCTACCAGAAAATACATGTTATGTTGTGAATGGTGGCACTGAAAGGCCTTTCACGGGTGAATATTGGAATCATAAAGAGGAAGGAGAATATATTTGTGTTGCTTGTGATTCCCCTCTGTTTTCGAGTAAGCATAAATATCAATCGGGTTCAGGGTGGCCTAGCTACTATGACGTTCTAAATGGTGGTCAAGTAAAGAAATTAAAAGATTTCAGTTTAGGCATGGAACGTATTGAAATTAGATGCAATAATTGTGATGCTCACCTTGGTCATTTGTTTAATGATGGACCTCAACCAACAGGATTTAGATACTGTGTGAATTCAGCTTCGCTTAAATTTATTCCGGTAAAGAAATGAGTAACTTTTCGGAAGCGACATTTGGTGCAGGCTGTTTTTGGTGCATAGAATCTTGTTACAAAGAATTAAAAGGTGTTGTTGAGGTGAAACCAGGTTACTCAGGAGGAACTAAAGAGAATCCAAGCTATGAAGATGTCTGTTCAGGAGAAACAGGTCATGCCGAAGTAGCAAGAATTTTGTTTGATTCAAGTCAAGTCACCTACGCTAAATTGTTAGAGGTGTTTTGGTTTGTGCATGATCCCACCCAGCTCAATCGTCAAGGAAATGATATTGGTACCCATTACCGAAGCGTGATATTCTATCACAACGATACACAGCGTCAAGAAGCGGAGCATTACAAATCAGAATTGACAAGTAAAGCCATTTGGAGAAAAGATATTGTTACAGAAATTAGTCCTATGATGAACTTTTTTGAAGCTGAGGAATATCATCATGATTATTTAAAGCGAAATCCACAAAATCCATATTGTCAAATGGTGGTTCGTCCTAAGTACGAAAAGTTCAAATCCGTATTTTCAGACTTTTTAAAGTAATCTACTCCTCAGGTGCGAGTCGAAGAACGATTCCGTGAATGTTTTCTTCGAGCTGTATCTGACATCCTAAACGACTGTTGTCCTTTACAAAAAACGCCTGATCGAGCATATCGAGTTCAGAATCACTTTGTTCCGGAAGAGCTGTTTCTGATTCCAAATAGCACTGGCACGTAGCACACATAGCCATTCCACCACATTCACCGATTACAGGAAGCTCATAGGACTTACACAATTCCATAATATTCATATTCATGTCGGTAGGGCCAACCAGGTCATGTGCTTTTCCTTCTCTATCGATTATAGTTACTTTAATATCACTCATAATATTCAATTGTATATATTGACTAAATTATTTCCATTAAATGTTGTGGCATATTGTACCAAACCATATTGAGACCCACTTATTGGGCTACCATCATATAATGAGAATGAAGCATTATTACAGGTGTCCTTGAGAATGAGGAAATTGTCTGCGTCAGGAAATAATGGGGAAGGACAAGTAGCATTCACGTCAGCAGGAGAATGTCTATCAAAAGCAATGAACTCGTCTATAGATCTTCGATAGACAATTATTCCTCTCGAGCCACCATTTACATAGGCCCAACCACCAACTCCAGCAAGAGAGAAATATCCTGGTAAATTAAGGTCAATTGTCATATTAAATGGCACATATGGAACAGGATGGGTTTGTTGGTTGCCACATGATCCACTCATCAGAAATAAGGAGATTACCAATAAGATTTGTACTTTCATTTTTCAAAGATACCCAATATTGAGGAGATTAATAGCCATATCCATCTGTATTTTACTCATCATTATCATAGTGCAATGTATGCCTGGACCGCCTGTTACCGCAAGGAATAGTAAAGTTTTGTCTCGAAAGGTTATTCGTCAAGAAAGGAAAGTAGAAAGAGCTAAAAAGAAGTTTTTAGAAAAAAAGTTCAAACGGCATCGCAAATTTCAGAGTTCAGAAAATAAGAGATTAATGCGAAGGTCATTGCGTAAAATGAAGAAGGAAAGAAGAAGAAATTATAGAGCCTCAGAAATGAAAAAAGATGAGCCATTTGTATTGGAGGAATAATTTCAAACAACAGAAACAAGAGTTTCCTCATAATCACTCTAGTCTTATAGATAGAATAATAAAAAAGGCTTCCCATTTGGGAAGCCTTCTCAATAATTAAATTATTAATTATTTTTTTGTAAACATGATAGGTAAATGCCCTTCTACGTTAAAGTAATAAATACCCGTTTCGAATGAAGCTACATTAATTGTCCCATTTCCATTATTAATAGTTCCTGTATGAACAAGCTGTCCTAACGCATTCACTATCGTGTAAGGTGCTACTTTAAGGTCTGTGTCAAAATGCACATTTAATTCCTTATTTGTAGGATTTGGGAATAACTCAAGGTGAGCTTCCTCCTCTACGCGAAGTGTATTGTTCGGGTTTGTTTGTATTGCTGCAGCAACTGGTCCACAGTCAAATACTTCATCACAAGATCCAAGTAAATCTCCATGAGCCAAGTGGGCTGGTACAGCATCTGCATCAACACATATGGTGTGTGAACTACCATTTCCAGTTCTGTGACAAATTTCTACTTTCTCGTTCATACTGTTTCCAGCATAACAAATTACATCAATTACACACACTTCAACATCATCAGAAGCTTCACATCCGTTGGCATCTGTTACATTTAAAGTATAAGTAGTAGAAGTACTTGGACAAGCAGTTGTTCCACTTCCGGCTGTTCCATCTGACCAAGAGAAAGTATATGGTGCACATCCTCCTGTAGATGAACCACTAAGGTCAGCACATTCTTCAGGGTCGTAACCATAATAAACTGTTTGATCTTCTCCCGCATATGGCATAACAGCTGTTGGTTGAGTCAAGAATATTGACCCACTCGCACTACAACCAAATCCATCTGTGGCAGTTACAGTATAGAAACCAGAAGTTAATTCACTATTTGTTTGTGAAGATGAACCGTTACTCCAAGAGTATGATACATCACATCCATTAGTTATTGCCGTAACTGAACCGTCATTACCACCAAAACAAGAAATATTATATCCACATCCCTGAACGTCAGCGTTTAAGTTAACATTCAAGTCACAAGACTTAGTAATCGCAACAGTAAATGCTCCTTGGCTTGACGAAGAGAATCCTTCAATAGCTAGGTAGTAAGTTCCAGCTTGTAATGAAGCCGTAATTGAACTTCTCAATCCACAAGCATCATCGTTAAGCGCGATAATAGAACCACCACATGGTGCTGTAGTAAGATACAAGTAAGTATCCCAAGTAGCCAAGTTACATGTAGTAAATGTATAAGTTCCAGCACATGGGATAACC
>QOQC01000056.1 GCA_003331365.1 Flavobacteriales bacterium
CGGGTTACGGTAAAAATATTAAGTATTTAATTTCTTAAAATTTTACCATATTTAACGATACTTTCAAGTCTTTCCAATGTCTTTCTTTCTCTACATAATTCGAGAAAAGCTTTGCGCTCTAGATCCAATAGATATTGTTCTGAAACTCTTGTATTTTCGGATAAGTCACCCCCACACAATACAAATCCCAGTTTTTCAGCAATAATTCTATCGTGTTCTGACATATACTTTCCTGATAACATCGAATTTGCACCGACATAAACGATTCCCAAACCTTCCTGTCCAACAACAGTGATGTTTCTTTCTCTCTTCGGCGGAACGTATCCTTTTTCGGCCAATTCTAAACAAGCAGCTTTAGCTCTTGTGAGGTGATGTGCTCGTGATACAACGACTTCGTCAATTCCCTTCCTAAGATAACCGTATTCGAATGCTTCATATGCCGATAGAGACACTTTAGCTTGTCCGACTGTTAAGAATCGATCTCTGAGCCTATTGATTTTAATATCTCCGGAATGAAGCTCTTCAGAGAAGCGTTTTGCGAATTCTTTTGTGCCGCCGCCTCCAGGAATAAGTCCAACGCCAAACTCAACGAGTCCCATGTATAATTCCGCGTGAGCAACCACCTTGTCTGCGTGTAAAGATATTTCACAGCCCCCTCCTAAAGCCATGTTATGAGGAGCTACAATTACTGGTATATTGGAATACCTAATTCGCATTGTTGTATCTTGAAAAGCCTTAACTGCAAAATTTAGTTCATCAAAATCTTGATCTGCAGCCATCATAAATATCATACCCACATTTGCTCCTGCAGAGAAATTTTGTCCTGTATTTGATATTACTAGTCCTTCATACTCATTTTCCGCAATGTCAATAGCTTTGTTGATACCTTGAAGCACACCACCGCCGATTGTATTCATTTTTGTATGGAATTCTAAATTGAGTATGCCATCACCCAAATGAACCAATGTGCAATCTGAATTGCCCCATACCTTATTGTCATCTCTTAGAGAATTTAAATCTACAAGGTCTTCTGTTCCAGGTATTATTTTGTATGTATTTGTTGTATTATCAAAATACATACGTTTGCCATTTTCCGTTTTGTAAAAAGAGCTCATTCCATTTTTGCGCATCGTTTCAATCGCATCTCCCATGGATTTTCCGGCATCATTTATGAACTTTACCCCTTGATCATAACCGAATAAATCCCAGGACTCAAAAGGTCCAAGTTCCCATCCAAATCCTGCTTTTAAGGCATCATCTATTTTATAATATTCCTCAGAAATTTCCGGAATTCTGTTTGACACATATGCCAATAATCCACCAAATATTTTTCGGTAAAATTCACCAGCTTTGTCCATCCCCATTACTAACATTTTTGTTCGCTGCTTTAGGTCCTCTATAGGTTTAGCCATATCCAGTGTCGGAAATTTCACCTTAGGAGCGACTTCATATTCAAGCGTCTCAAGATTTAGAGCAAGAATTTTTCTTTTTCCATTTTCATCCTTTTCCTTTTTATAGAAACCTTGTCCAGATTTAGATCCCAACCAATTATTTTCAACCATTTTAGCAATGTAATCTGGAAGCTCAAATAAGTCTTTTTCTTCGTCATTTGGACAATTGTCTTTTAAGCCATTAGCTACATGCACCAAGGTATCTAATCCAACAACATCGCAGGTTCGAAATGTAGCTGATTTTGGACGACCTAATATCGGACCTGAAAGCTTATCGACTTCACTAACAGTAAAGCCCATTTCTTTTACGGCATGGAATAAAGCCATAATGGAATACACCCCAACTCGATTGGCAATAAATGCTGGTGTATCCTTACATAGTACAGTTTTCTTACCCAATATTTTTGCTCCATAATCCATCAAAAACTCAACAATCTTAGGGTCTGTTTTTGGTGTGGGTATTATTTCTAGGAGTTGCAGATATCTTGGTGGATTGAAGAAGTGGGTTCCACAGAAATGTTTTTGAAAATCTTCACTTCTACCATCTAGCATCATGTGAATAGGAATACCAGATGTATTCGATGAAATAAGTGTACCCTCTGTTCTATATTTCTCAACCCTTTCAAAAAGCTGTTGTTTGATGTCTAATCTTTCAATAATCACCTCAATCACCCAATCACAATCTTTGATTTTGTGTAAATCATCATCAAAATTTCCTGTTTGAATTCTTTGCGCAAATGATTTTCTGTAAATAGGAGAGGGGTTTGATTTTAAAGCAAATTGTAAGGATGAATTTACAATTCTATTCCTTACTGCTTTATCTTCAAGACTAGCACCCTTTTTCTTCTCTGCATCATCCAGTTCTTTTGGAGGTATATCCAGAAGAATCACTTCACAACCAATATTTGCATAGTGACAAGCAATTCTTGATCCCATGACTCCTGAACCTAATACGGCAACTTTTCTAATAAATCTTTTCATTTCTTTTTTTTAAGATTCTGTATTTTTTTCTCTTTCTACTTCTTCTATAGATAGGTCAACGGCCTTCATCACATTAAAAAAGCCTTTGACATCTCGATCCTTGAGCTTTGACGAAATTTTTTCATTGAATTCAAGGAGAAAATTCTTAACCATTCTTCTGCTTTCAATCCCTTTTTGGGTCAAAAAGATATTCACTTTTCTTTTATCTCCTTTAAAGTTCTTTCGCTCAATTAAACCACTTTTTTCCATGGCATTCAGCGTTCTTGAAAGTGATGTAGGCTCCATTCCCATTTTGGGCCCTAGCTGTGTACTCAGTGTTCCTGATTTTTCCACAATCATCAGTATAAAACCGACAGACATTGTCATACCTTGCGTCATTGCTTTTTGATTGTACATTCGAGAGACGCGATGCCATGCATGTCTTATTAAAAAATCCAGAAAAATGATTTTTTTTTCACTCATATGGAGTGTAAATTTAGTAAAAAATATTATGCACGCATAAAATTACCAAACTATTTTCGAGATATAAACAGTACCTTTTAAAATAGCTACCATTTTATTTTTCTGGTTAAAAATTTCAATCTGATAAAGAGCAGTTTTCTTCCCTCTATGAATTTCATTGGAAATACTTTTAAGAGTATCCCCTTCATTTACCTTAACGAGATGCGATATAGAAGTTTCTATACTGAAGCTTTGAAAGCCATAACTATTAGCAGCAAATGCCAGTGTTGAATCCGCTAAAGAATATGCAATTCCTCCATGTGCTATCTCAAACCCATTTAGCATTTCTTTTTTTATGACACATGATAAGGAGCAACTCCCTTTATCTATCGTTTCAATTTTCAGATTCAACCATGAACTGAATTGGTCCTTTCTCATCATGATATCAACAATTTCTTTTGGCGTTTTCATCTCATGTATGCGATCCATGATTTCAGGTTTAAGGTATTTCTAATGTAATCTAATTCTATTTCAGCTTCATCGGAGTCATTATATGAATTATATGAAACTCTATGTAAACCGTCGTAATTTATTATTTGTGTAGCATCTGTTTTTTGAGTCAATTCATTTATAAAAGTATTTGCATAGGTTACTCTTTCAAATGACCCTAAGATGATGTGATAGTACTTTTTATTTTCTGCAATGGTCTCTATTTCTTTTAGCTCTATTTCTACTTCGGATTCAATTTTTTCAATAATCACTGTATCCTCGATAAATGCAGTGTCTTTTACTTCATTCTCATTCAATATATTTTCTTCAATAGGTGTTGAATCATCAATTTCTTTAGATTTAGTTATTAGAGTTTGTTTTGAAGAGTCATTGTCGTTATTACAAGTATTTAATACGAAAGGGCTGGAAGCTCCTACTAATGAAATTAATATAACTATTGGAATCCACTTTTTATTTTTTTTATTTTTTCTGTCAAACTCAGCCTTTTCTAAAATAGGTTTTTTGGAGGGCTCTGATTTATGATTTATGGGTGGCAAATCAAGATCATCATTCCACTGATCTTTCTCAGAGTATTCTTTAGAACCATTTTCGTTATTATCCTTGTTAGCCATTATGAAACAAATCGTTAAAATCAAAGGAACGATCTAAACGAACTCCTTTCTCTGTATTTTTCAGTGTACAACATTCATTAATTGAGTCGTGTTCTAAGAATAAAACATAATTTTCTTTTTCTGCAATATTTAGAAACTCGGCTTTTTCTTTTAAAGTTGTTAAGGGTCTGGTATCGTATCCCATAACATATGGAAGAGGAATGTGTCCAACACTGGGTAATAGATCTGCCATAAAAACCAATGTTTTACCTTGATATTGAATATGCGGAATCATCATGTTCTCAGTATGACCATCAACAAATAACACATCAATATTATTGAATACATTTTTAGTCAATTCCCCCTCTTTTTGAATGAATTTTAATTGACCGCTTTCTTGTATTGGGATAATATTTTCTTTTAAGAAAGAGGCCCTCTCTCTACCATTAGGGTTTACTGCCCATTCCCAATGGTTTTCTGTACTCCAATAAATGGCGTTTTTAAAATTTGGACGATAGCCATTTTTTTGTTCATTCCAAATAATAGCTCCTCCACAATGGTCAAAATGCAAATGCGTTAAAAAGACATCTGTAATGTCATCCTTTGAAAACCCTAATTTATTTAGATTTTTATCCAGTGAGTCCGTTCCGTGAAGGTAATAATGCGAGAAAAACTTTTCGGATTGTTTGTCGCCCATTCCAGTATCGATGAGCATTAATCGGTTTCCATCCTCAATTAATAGACTTCTTAATGCCCAAGAGCACATATTATTTGAATCTGCTGGGTTCGTTCTAGACCAGAGGCTCTTTGGAACTACACCGAACATGGCTCCTCCATCTAATTTAAAGTAGCCCGTATTTAAAACATGTATTTTCATACGACTTAGGTTACAGAATAATCTTCAAAATCTTCTGTCATTTCATGATCTACTTTTTCTGTGACAGAAATAGGGATATAATCAACCGAAACATTCGTTTTATCTAAACCGAAGTCTTCTGCTGGCTTCAGACCAGTACTCTTGACAAACCTGTAAGCTTTTACACAAATGTTTTGAAACCAAGTTAAATCATTATCAGCAGAAACCCTAGAATTAATAACAACAAACTTGAAGTCAACTTCATCGAAAGTACCCCTCACCGATTCAAAAATGCTTTCTCCGGTGAGTTCTTTTTTCGCAACCATTTTACGTTGTATTTTTCGCATCATATATTCGAATTGATGTTCTTCCTTGAATCCAAGTTGAAGACTGACGTAATAACAAGACTTGTCAATAATCTCATTTACTGAATAATGAACGCCCCATGGTTCGTTTTGAATGTCTAAATGAAGGAACCAAATTACATCTGCTTTTCGCGGTTTCTTCTTAAATAATGAATGAAATACAGTGGTATCAAGTTTATTGGATGAATTACTTCGGGTAGGGAATACCAAATTAGTTGCTTCATAAGGTATGCTAGGATCTTCCTTTACCGCTGTAATGAGCTTTACAACTCTTTTCATTGGAACATACTCCGTAATACTTGTCCTTAGGACTCTCGCCTTGTTATACAAGAAAAGAAGGGTGAAGAAAGTTGTTGCAAGTATAAGAGTGAACCAACCACCTGAAACAATTTTACCCAAATTCGAAAGCAGGAATACGCCCTCAATTGTTATGAACAAAATAAATATACTCACATAGAAAATTCTTGCTTTCGGATATTTAACCAAAAGTAAAAAACCAAGTAAAATAGAGGTCATCACCATGTCTATTGTAATCGCAAGGCCATAGGTGTGCTCCATTGCACTGGACTTTCTGAAAATGAAAATAACCATGAGACATCCAAACATTAAAAACCAATTGATAAATGGGATATATATTTGGCCTTGATTATCCGTAGGATATTTCACTTTTAGATTTGTCCATAGTTTAAGCTTGATGGCTTCATTCATGAGTGTGAATACGCCAGTTATTAATGCTTGAGAAGCAATAATTGTTGCTGCTGTTGCTATTATAATGGCGAATGGCATCATTCCATTAGGCACCATTGAATAAAAGACCGTCTCACTCCCTTGGAGGGCAAAATCAGGAGAAAGACATAAGGCGGCTTGCCCCATGTAATTCATTACTAAGAGTGTTGCTACAAACCCCCAACTCACACGAATGTTTCCTTTACCACAGTGTCCAAGGTCAGAATACAGTGCTTCCGCCCCAGTTGTACAAAGGAATACAGAGCCTAAAATCCAAAATCCGCCGTCGATATTGGTAATTAGATTTATCGCCCACCATGGATTTAAGGCTCTTAAAACGGTGGGATTATCTACAATTTGAACAGCTCCAAGATATCCAAGGAAAGAAAACCATATAACCATAAAAGGACCAAAGAACTTTCCAATGGCAGCAGTACCAAACTGTTGTACAGCAAATAAGAGCATAATGATACCTACGATAATAGGTATCACGGGCATGTCGGGATAAATATTGTTGACACCCTCAACAGCGGAAGAAATAGAGATGGCTGGAGTAATAAATCCATCAGCGATTAGAGTAGAGCACCCTATCAAGGCCGGAATGATAATCCACCGATATCTTCTTTCTTTTAAAAGTGCAAACAGAGCAAAGATTCCTCCTTCTCCTTTGTTATCTGCATTTAAAGCAAAATAAATGTATTTAAATGTTGCAATAAGTAGTAAGGTCCAAATTACACAGGATAACCCTCCTAGGATAAATGCCTCGTTAATGTTTTTTCCACCGCCAGTGATGGCTTGAAAAACATACAAAGGAGAAGTTCCTATATCTCCAAAAACAATACCTGTACTGATTAAGATTCCGGCGAAAGATATTTTACTTACGTTTGAGTCACTCATTAAATCGTATTGAAACAAAATTAATTTATTTTTTTACAATGAATGTGATTCAAGACTTGAAAAATAGAATGAAAAATAAGCTATATTTGCATCCAAAATGCCCATGTGGTGAAATTGGTAGACACGCCATCTTGAGGGGGTGGTGCCGTAAGGTGTGCTGGTTCGAATCCAGTCGTGGGCACAAATAATATCATTTAATCTCAATAAATGTATTAAATTTATTTACCTACTTAAATAATTAATAATGAAATATTTAAATATAGCTATATTATCTTTTAGTTTAATATACTTATCCTCATGTTCAGGTGATATTGATTCAGCTTTAAATGTTCAAATTGAAAAAGAAGGTCCTGATAAAACAAAAAAAGATGGCCTGGCTTTTTTAGCTGAAAATAAAAAAAGACCGGAAGTACAAATCACTCAATCCGGTTTACAATATGAGGTCATTCGAGAAGGTCTTGGTCTCAAGCCTGGACCTACTTCAAGAGTTAAGGTGCATTATCATGGGACGACACCAGCTGGTGATGTTTTCGATAGCTCCGTGGATAGAGGTCAACCTTCTGAATTTGGCTTGAATCAGGTGATTAAAGGATGGACAGAGGGATTACAACTTATGAAAGCCGGATCAAAATATAAATTTTATATTCCCCAGGAATTGGCATACGGTGCAAACCCCCAGCCTGGAAGCATTATTGAGCCTTATATGCCTCTCGTTTTTGAAGTTGAGCTCTTAGAGGTATTGACAGATGCTCAAGAAGAGAAAGAGGACGTTCCACTGACATCCTTGAAATTTGACAAGATGGAGCATGATTTCGGTAAAGTTAAAGAGGATACCGACAATAAAACGTTTTTCACGGTAACCAACACTGGTCAAAATCCATTGGTAATTGAATCTGTTAAAGCCAGCTGCGGATGTACTACTCCATCAAAACCTGAAAAGCCCATTGCACCTGGAAAGAGTGATAGAATTGAGGTGGTTTTCCATCCAAAAGAGGGTCAGCTAAAACAACAAAATAAAACTGTTCGGGTCGTAGCAAACACTACTCCATCAGAAATGGTGCTCAATGTGGGAGCTTTTGTAGAGAAAAAATAATTATTCCTCTTCGAAGTAATTCAAATCTTTTCCAAAAGTTTCTTGAAGTCTACTGAGACTATACAGGGCTAGGGAAATAAAAATCAGGCCCACAATCAATGCCGACCATGCATCTCCGAAGTTAAGCGCCATCAAGAATGCAAAGCTTGGCATGATGAGGTTAACTGAACCTCTAACAAAATTCGGAATTGTATTGGCAGTCGTTGAGCGAATATTGGTTCCAAATTGTTCAGCAGCCATGGAAACAAAAAGTGCCCAATAGCCGGTGGCGCATCCTAATAGAAAACAAACAAAATAGTACATTTCCGCAGAAATCCCTTCCATAAAGAAAAGGAATGAGACAACAAGTAATAGGGTAAACACCAAATACATTCTGATGACTTTTTTACGGCTTCTCAATAGCTGACTCAAGACCCCTGACAAAAGATCTCCAAAGGAAAGACCAATGTAGGTGTACATTATAGCTGTCCCATTCTTGATGTCATTTATTCCAAGTAAAGGCGCAAAATTATCTTTAGAATTCATGATCAGTAGGCCAACGACGAAATATATGGGAATGCCTATAACAATACAATGAATGTATTTCATTAGATTTTCTTTATTCCTAAATATCAAGCTAAGATTGCCTTTGGATACTTTTTTATCCTCAGACATATTTTTAAAAAATGAAGATTCTATGGTTCCAACCCTCAGCAAAAGAAGGAATAGACCAAGCATACCACCAATGATGTAGGTGACCTGCCAGTTTTCAAATTGATGACCTGTTAAGTCAAAAATCAAATTACCTATTACTTGGCCTTCTGCACCAACAAGAGATGCGACTACAGCACCTAATGCACCGAAGGTGACAATGATCATTGTTCCATATCCTCTTTTCTCTTTAGACATCATTTCTGATACAAGGGTAATTCCTGCGCCGAGTTCACCTGCTAATCCAATGCCTGCAACTACACGTATGATGGCATAGGATGTTATATCCGTCACAAAAGCATTCGCGAGATTGGCAGCTGAGTACAATAGGATGGATCCAAAGAGCACTTTAAGTCTGCCTTTTTTGTCTCCTAGAATACCCCATAGTAACCCGCCAATTAGCATTCCCCACATTTGCATGTTATACAAAAATTTACCTGTACTAGCTTGTTCTTCAATTGAATATCCTATCATAATTGAACTAACACTTTCGCTTTTGACTACTCCGAAAAGTACCATGTCATAGATATCAACAAAATATCCTAATGCGGCCACAATGATTAATAGAATTACTTTTTTGTCTGTACCCTTATTCATTTCATTCATAAAACGAAATTATAATTTTTGATGAAATATTTTTATTTCATTATTGACCTTTAAATCCAATGAGGAATCTTTTTTTTCTCCTTATTTTTATTCACAAATTAAATAATATGGTTCGAAATTTATCTGAGAAAGCATCTATTCTTGGGCAATATATGGCTGAAATCAGAGATGTGAATATTCAAAACGATCCTATTCGTTTTCGAACAAACCTTGAAAGAATAGCGGAAATTATTGCATATGAGATATCAAAAACAATGACTTACCATGAGATTGAGGTTAAAACGCCTCTTGGTATTTCCCGTGAATTTAAATTGACAGATGACCCAGTATTAATTACCATTTTAAGAGCTGGGTTAGCAATGCATAATGGTTTATTAAGGACTTTTGATAGGTGTGATAGTGCGTTTGTTTCTGCATACAGAGAGCATACCTCTCCTGAAGACTTTAAGATTCATGTGGAATATTTGGCGGCGCCAAATCTTGACAATCGAATATGGATTATTTCAGATCCTATGCTGGCAACTGGAAGTTCAATGGTTAATGTATATAATGCACTTCTTGAATATGGAAAACCAAAAAAAGTATATGTGGCGGTTTCAATCGCTACACCACAGGCGATTGAGCTTGTTCAGAAATCATTACCACCGTCTGCTGAGATTTGGACTGGTGCTATAGATGCTGAACTTACTGCAGAATCTTATATTGTGCCAGGTTTGGGTGATGCTGGTGATTTAGCCTATGGAGTAAAAGTTTAAATGATGAAGTGGGCAGCATACAGTGCATTATTCGGATTGGCGACCTTTAAGTTCATGTTTGCGGCTTTTCCCGGGCCAGCTCTGAATATTACTTTTTTGGAAACCTACCTTTCAGTCTTATTGGGTGGTACCTTCAGTTCAGCAGTTTTCTATTTTGCAAGTGATTTTTTCATGATTAAAACGAATCAAAGACGCAAACGAAAAATAGAGCAATTACAAAGTGAAGGAAAAGAAATCCCGTTTAAACGAAAGTTTACAAGAACCAATAAGTTTATTATTTACTGTAAACAAAAGTTTGGCATCTATGTCATTTGCTTTTGGGCTCCTTTTTTTCTTTCTGTTCCATTGGGTAGTATTATTGTTGCTAAGTTCTATGGTAAGCTTCGGTATACCTTTCTCTATATGTTCATTGGTATGATGATCAATACGAGCATAACGACGTTTTTAGCCTATGTCATTTTCAGATAAACATATTTTTTTTGATTTGGATCGGACCTTATGGGATTTTGATGAAAATTCAAAAGAGGCATTACGGCAAATAATTAAGCATTTCGATTTAATGGCATTATTTGGTTCTTTTGATCGATTTCATAGGGCATATGTAAAGCACAATTCTCGTCTTTGGGCTGATTACGGTAAAGGTATTTTGAAAAAGGATATTCTGAGATATGAGCGTTTCAATGCCACCTTGAAACAATTTGGAAAAAATGATTTACATATGGCTCAAGAGATGGGTGAGATGTATGTAGAAATATCTCCTCGGCAGACCAAACAATTTCCGAATGCCAAAGAAGTTTTAAGAGAATTAAATGAAATGGGTTATCACCTTCACATCATTACCAATGGTTTCGAGGAGGTCCAATATATAAAACTCGATAATTGTGGATTAAGGTCGTTTTTTGATGTAATTGTATGCTCAGAGGTGGTCGGTAAAAATAAACCATCTTTAGTCATTTATAATTATGCATTGGAACAAGCAGGATGTTTGGCTGAAGACGCAATGATGATTGGTGACGATTATGTAGCAGATGTTTCTGGAGCCCTGAAGGCTGGTCTGCAGGCCATTTTATTTGATCCACATAAACGTTCAGCTGAAAATTACGAACATACCATTGGAAATTTGAATGAAGTCCCTTTACTCGCTTCTCAATTACTTCGGATATAAAAGGCTAAGTGTTTTCTTGTCTCATTTTTTCATAGAGAATAATGCCCGTAGCCACACTTACATTTAATGATTGGATTTCACCATGCATAGGAATTTTTGCGCGAACATCCGACAAATTAATGAGATCAGAAGTTATTCCATTCTCCTCAGAACCCATAATGATACCAACGGAGCCCCTTAAGTTAATATCTTGAAGAGGAAGAGATGATTTTTCCGTACAGGCAATGAGTCGGATACCACATTGCTGAATGTAAAACAGTGAATTTTTTAAATCATCTGTCTTACACACTGGGATTCGACTTAATGCGCCTGAAGAGGTTCTGACAGCATCAGAAGATACCAGAGCTGAACCTCTCGAAGGAATTAAAATGGCATCTACTCCTTGGCATTCAGCGGATCGTGCAATGGCTCCAAAATTTCTAACATCTGTAATGCGGTCGAGGATAAGAATATTAACTTTTTCATCTTTTTCCACCCATTTGTCAACTAAAGATTCAATATTTTGATACTCAATGGGCGTTACAAATGCGATTACGCCTTGGTGATTTCCAGAAGTCAATTTATTTAGCTTTTGTATGGGAACATACTGGATATTGTAGTCTTTTCCGGCAAGTATTTCTTTTAGCTCACGAAAGTGTTCTTTGTCAATACCTTTTTGAATCAAAATTTTGTTCAATTCTTGTCCTGACTTGATGGCTTCTATGACGGGATGCACACCAAAGATGACATCTTTTTTTTCCTTCCTTGGATACCGATCTCTTTTTTCTTCCATGTTATGTGAATTTATATTCTATTTGCACATTTTTTTCAATTGTCAGCTCAACTGGGCATGCCCGTGCCACTTGGATAACTTTAGCTAAGGTTCTTTCGTCCCATTCATTTTCAGAAAGCTTCATTTCAATACTTATTTTTTCAACCTTTCTTGGATGTGAGCTCATTAATTTATTTACGCTTGCCTCACATCTCTCAAATGATAGGCCGTTTTTGTTACAATATATTCCAATAATGGTCATTGCGCATGACGCTAAGGAGGTTGCTAATATATCCGTTGGAGAAAAAGCTTCACCTTTCCCATTGTTATCAATTGGGGCATCTGTGATAAAAGTATCTCCAGATTTCAAATGTTTACATGACGTTCTTAGATTTCCTAGATAGCTGACCTCAGATATTTTCATTAGAGCAAATTTATGACGCAAAGTTACATTATTTCAGACCACTTTCATGTATATGAAACCGGAATGTATATAACCTTACTTTTACTTATCTTTATGGCTCAAATTAATCTCGCTATGAAATTTACCACTACCGTAATTCTTTCATTTATTTTTTGTACTTCATGCTTTTCTCAAAATGAAATGAAGTATAAAGTACTGCCAAACTCACCTCTTTGGGTAAAATCTATGTATGCAGAAAATCCAGATGCTGAACAGGTAATTGAAGAATACAAATCGTATTACCAAACTCATGAGTTTGTAAAAAATGAACATACGCAATATTACAAGAGGTGGCTCAGATCATTAAGCCGAGAAGTATTTTTCGATCCATTTTCTAAGGATGGAAAAGATTACCTTGAAAGGTCGAAGAATATCAACATGCTAAAAGACGAGAATTCAGAGTGGTCATGTATTGGCCCTTATGATTTTGATATTGACGCTGCAAGTAGAAGTTACGCTCCAGGTGCAGCTCATGTTTATACTGTAAAGCGTTGCCTTAGTGATCCCAATGTCATGTATGCGGGTACAGCGACGGCTGGAATGTGGAAATCGATTGACGCAGGTTTGACATGGTTTTTAACCACTCGTGATTTGGTGCTAAATAGAATTTTTGCGATTGAAATTGACCATAGTAATCCTGATATCGCATTTTTTGAGAGTGGAGGAAGTGTTTATAAAACTCTTGATGGCGGTTTAACATGGGCAATTATTGGTGATGCTGCTTTTCAATCTCAATCGCATGGCGTGAAGGATATAGTGATGTCTCCCGATGATTCTAATATCATTTATCTTACTTCGAATAATGGATTTTATCGGACAACTGATGGGGGCGCGAACTGGACACAAATTTTATCAGGTGAGTTTCAAGAAATTGAATTAAATCCTGCCAACTCGGATATGATATACACCATCAAGGTGATTGGAGATTACACGGAATTCCATAAAAGTACAGATGGTGGATTAACGTTTAGTGCACAAACTAATGGTTGGCCAAGTCCACAACAGGCTGGCGACCATCAACGTCGGGTTGAAATTGCAGTGACTCCTGCTGATCCAAGTTTGGTGTATGCCAATGCAACAGGTTCGGCAAATGGTGGTAGTGGTACTTATGGGATATATGTTTCCAATGATGAAGGAAATACTTGGACATTTACTTGTTGTGGATCTCAACCCGCGGGACCACCTTCGCTTTCGAATATCAATATGATGGGGTGGGATAAAGAAGGTGAAGATGATGGTGGGCAGTATTACTATGATGTTGCTCTAGCAGCGGATCCAGTAAACCCGCTCAAATTACATTTAGGAGGAGTTAACCACTGGGTTTCAGAGGATGGAGGAGTCACCTGGGTATGTCCAGCAAAATGGTCTGAACCGCATTTAGATGAGTATGTCCATGCAGATATTCACGATATTCGATTTTTTGGAACAGAGTTATGGATTGCCTGCGACGGTGGAATCTTTAAATCTTTTGATGGTGGGGATAACATTGATAAAACAATGGTTGGTAT
>QOQC01000057.1 GCA_003331365.1 Flavobacteriales bacterium
GTGCCTGTTTCACTTAATAAAATATTCGCATTAGACTGGAAAGCATTTATTTTTTGAGCATCCTTTCGAACAAAAACTTTTCCATTGAAAACATTGGTTGCCTTATCGTCAATCACTCCTTTATACAACTCCTTAGAGTAACAATGCGCTACTTTGTGATCTACAGTGGTATGATTATCACAGTGCGATTTTCCTTTCAAAGTATAGGCACCATTCATAAATGTTTCGCAATTCGAGCCATTCACAAGAATGTTTAAATCATTTCTTGTTAATCTCCCAGAAAGGGAGAATGTATTCATAGTAAATGAGCTATTTTTTGCCTGATTCACATATTCTCTTTGTAAATCAAATGTTCCTACACCATTTTTTTGAATTTTATGAATATTCAAATGGCCATTTTCTTCAACATCAATATAGGTGGATACATTCGTAAAGCATGAACTTTCTTCACTTCCTTGAAAGTTTAAAATCAGTGTTCCTCTGCACGCTTTCTTGCATTTCACAAAGATTCTAGGAAAAAGAACTGAATTGCTACTAGTCTTAAAAATCAATTCAATTTCCCGATTATTATTTGAGTCAAATTCGATTTCGATGGCAGCTGTGCAATATAAAATATTCAAGGCATCAAAAGCATCGTCGGTACTTTTAGTGGGTAATTCACCCCATGATGTTTTTACTCCTTTAATTTGTTTTTGGTCTTTTTTAATGAATCCATTTGAAAAAATGAGTTTCTCAGCATTTGCTGATATAGGATTGAACGAATCAAAATCGCCTATTGCTTCATCGAATTTAAGCTTGTTGATACCATTTACACTCGTATATTTCCATCTCTCATTTCTTCGTGTTGGGAAATCAGAAGTCTCTAGAATAGCTTCTGCTTTTTCCCGAGCTTCATTGGAAATAGGTAGAAGAGAAGGACTCAACTTTTCTCTGAGAATATCAAATTTAGATCGTGTAAGCACCTCTTCCATTTTTAACCAACTTGAGTTTCTGCTTTGATCCAATCGTATCCCTTTTCTTCAAGCTCGAGGGCTAAATTTTTATCCCCAGTTTTTACAATTCGTCCATCATAAAGCACATGTACATAATCTGGCACAATATAATCTAGAAGTCTTTGATAATGTGTAATAACAATAGATGCATTTTCAGGAGACTTGAGAGAGTTAACACCTTTAGCAACGATACGAAGTGCATCAATATCCAATCCAGAATCTGTTTCATCTAATACGGCAAGTTTTGGATTGAGCATCGCCATTTGGAATATTTCGTTTCTCTTTTTTTCACCTCCAGAGAATCCCTCATTAACAGACCTTGAAGCTAAACTGCTATCTAATTCAACAATCTTTGATTTTTCTCTCACGAGAGCCATAAATTCTTTTGCTGAGATTGGTTTTTCACCTTTAGCATCTCTAATTTCATTGATTGCTGTTCTTAGAAAATTGACATTTGATACACCTGGAATTTCAACTGGGTATTGAAAAGCCAAAAACAATCCGGCCCTCGCTCTTTCTTCAGTTGACATTTCAAGTAAATCATTTCCATCAAAACTAACTTCACCGTTTGTTATTTCGTATTCCTCTCGACCTGCTAATATGCTGGCCAAAGTACTTTTCCCAGCTCCGTTAGGGCCCATTATCGCATGGATTTCGCCAGCCTTAACATTCAAGCTTAGTCCTTTTAGGATTTCTTTTCCCTCTATTGTTGCGTGTAAATTTTTAATTTCAATCATAACTTCATTTTTAGCCCACAGATCCTTCTAGGCTAATGGCTAATAATTTTTGTGCTTCTACTGCAAATTCCATAGGTAGCTGATTTAATACTTCTTTGCAATACCCATTAACAATGAGGCTGATGGCTTTTTCTTCAGAAATTCCTCTTTGCATGCAATAGAACAGCTGGTCCTCACCAATTTTTGAGGTCGTTGCTTCATGCTCAATTTGCGCACTTGGATTTTTACATTCGATATATGGAAATGTATGTGCACCACAATGATCAGTCATCAATAATGAATCACACTGCGAAAAATTTCTTGCGCCATGTGCATTTTTTTGAATTTGAACTAAACCTCTATATGAGTTTTCGGAATTACCTGCAGAGATTCCTTTTGAAATAATGGTACTTTTTGTTCTTTTCCCTAAATGAATCATTTTGGTGCCCGTATCTGCCTGCTGGTAATTATTTGTAACGGCCACTGAATAGAATTCACCAACAGATCCATCACCTTTAAGGATACACGACGGGTATTTCCAGGTTACTGCAGAACCGGTCTCAACTTGTGTCCAGGATATTTTTGCATTGGTTTCACAGACGCCTCGTTTTGTAACGAAATTGAATACTCCACCAACGCCATTTTCATCTCCTGGGTACCAATTTTGTACTGTTGAGTATTTGATCTCGGCATCATTCATCGCTTTCAATTCAACCACTGCCGCGTGGAGCTGGTTTTCATCTCGCTGAGGAGCTGTACAACCCTCTAAATAGGAAACATATGAACCCTCATCGGCAACAACAAGTGTTCTTTCGAATTGCCCCGTACCTCCCGCATTTATTCTAAAGTAAGTGGAGAGTTCCATCGGGCATCGGACACCTTTCGGAATATAACAAAATGACCCATCTGTAAAAACAGCAGCGTTAAGAGCTGCATAAAAGTTATCTGTATTTGGAACAACCGTACCCATATGTTCTCGGATGAGTTCTGGATACTCTTGTACTGCATCTGAAAAAGAACAAAATATAATACCAAGTTCTTTTAATTTTGATTTAAAAGAAGTTGCTACCGATACAGAATCCATTACAAAGTCTACAGCAACTCCTGTGAGTCTTTTTTGCTCTTCCAATGAGATGCCCAGCTTTGACATTGTTTCTTTCATTTCTGGATCAACATCATCCCAAGATTCGTATTTCTTTGTCTGCTTTGGAGCAGCATAATAAGTGATGTTTTGAAAATCAGGCTTCTTGTATTTAACATGGGCCCAATCGGGTTCAGTCATTTTTTGCCAAATGGCAAATGACTTAAGTCGATAATCCAAAAGCCATTGAGGCTCATTTTTCTTAGCTGAAATAAGACGAATAATGTCCTCATTAAGTCCTTGAGGAACCTTTTCGGTTTCAACATCAGTGACAAAGCCAAACTTGTAATCTTGGTTGTCAAGGTCCTTCGCAAGTTCATTTTCAGTGTACTGAGCCATTTTATTATTTCTGTTTTAAACTGAAAATGATTCACCGCAACCACAGGTTCGGTCTGCGTTGGGGTTTTTAAATACAAAGCCTTTTCCATTTAATCCTCCAGAAAAATCTAAAGTTGTTCCAAGAAGGTATAAATAGCTTTTTTTATCTACAACGACTTCAATACCATTGTCCTCGAAGCTTGAATCTCCTTCTTTCCTTTGATTGTCAAAGGTGAGCTGGTACATCAGTCCTGAACATCCACCACCTTCAACACCTACCCGGATAAAAAATCCAGATTTCCCCTCGTCATCCATAAGTCGAATGGCTTGTTTCTTCGCTGTATCTGTAACCGTAATCATTTTTATTTAGATTAAATTTAAATAACCCATCTATTTGGTGCAAAAATACTACATTTTGCTGATTGTCACAACATTTCCTTGATCATATAGAATTGTAAACATTTCAAGTTCTATCTTGTTTTAGCCTTATGTCTTACAAAACACTAATCATAGGTGGCACCAAGGGGATTGGAGCCGCAATTTCAGAAAAATTACCTCAAGAAGAATGTATAATTATTTCCCGAAACCATTCTGATAAATCCAATCACATTATTTGTGACGTTCTTCATGATGATTTGCCTGATTTAGACGATTTACAAGGTTTAGTGTATTGTCCTGGCACTATTAATTTGAAGCCTTTCCACCGATTGACAAAAGAAGATTTCATTACCGACTATAACACCAATGTTTTAGGGGCTGTTCGGGTTTTACAACATTATTTCAGAACCTTAAGAAAAAACAAGGGCTCAGTTGTACTTTTTGGTACAGTTGCCACTCAACAAGGCATGTCATTTCATGCCTCTATCGCTGCCGCAAAGGGAGGTTTAGAAGCCTTGGGTAGAAGCTTGGCAGCAGAATGGGCCCCAAATATTAGAGTCAATATTGTGAATCCCTCTTTGACAGACACTTCATTAGCTGAAGGACTACTAAATACTGATCAAAAAAGGGAAAATGCCGCCAATCGCCATCCATTGCAAAAAATTGGTTCTCCTACAGATATCGCTCAAGCCGTATTATTTTGTCTTGAGAACAATTGGCTAACTGGACAAACCATAGGTGTAGACGGTGGAATGTCAACCATAAAATAGGTCCTTTATAATCTATATCTTTGCTACCTGAAAAATGGAATTATGAATGAATTAGAGCTTTTCTTTTTGAATTCGGGTACTTCTTGGACGTTTGCCAGATTGCTACCACACATTTTTTTGTTGATTACAAGTGTTCTTTTGATTCTTCTTTTTCGGAAGTACAGGTTTAAATCATTAATAATCGATATAGCTCTTAAAAGTGCATTGGTAATTTCAATTTCATCGATTTATTTCATATACAACCCTATATTCAGAGGAGATATAGCCAATTTGGCCAGAACACAGCATTACTCTCAAGAATATAAAGCTCCTAAAGGTGTAAGAGTATACGTTCTCCCTAGTTGTCCATACTGTGTGGAATCTCTTGAATTGATGGATATATTTCACAAACGGAATCCTAAAGTAGAAATTGAGTATGTTATTATTGGCAATAGCGGGGGTAAAATTCTTCCTAAAATACCTTCTTATATAAAGGTTCAACATACCAAACTAGACGCAAATGTGAAAAGTATATCAAAAGGTTCTTTTCCGAGTTTTCTTGTCAAAAAAGACAAATCATTACTCATTTGGGACAATAATGCTTTCGGTTTGAGAGCTTTTGATTTAATTGAAGAGGCGCTCTCTATTTGATTAAGGGTACTGACCAATCATCTCTGTATTTTAAGGTATAGTTTTTGAGATATTCTTCCCTCCATTTCATAGCTGCAAATTTATTTAAATCCTCCATTAAAGGTTTATCGTCTGTGACAATAAAGCTAGATAGGTTCTTCAATTCATTTTCATTGAAAAAAGGGAATTCTATTCCAACTCTAGATGATTTTCCGTTGTACATTATGGGTTGTTTTGCAGAAGACCAATCAGGTTCTTTGTCGTATGCGATCACAATATTATTTCGTTGAGATTCTCCTTCTTCTAGAGTTGGGCAAATTTTTAAATCAAAACCTGCCGAACGTATTGTTTTAATTAATGATCGGGTTGAAACACCTTCTTGACCAAACAAAAACCCGTTAAAATTAATAATCAAAAATCCTTTCAGCGAAAGGATTTTTCTTAATTGTAAGAATGCTTCTTTGCTTAACACGTGAGATGGAGCAATTTCTCCATTGAAAACATCCAGAATGATGAGGTCATATTTTTTTTTGCTTCTATTTATGAATCGTCTTCCATCATCTTCAAAAACTTCAACATTCGAATTTTCAAGCCCGAAATGTTCATTTGCAACCTCTATGATTTTTGAATCAATTTCGACAGCTGAAACGAGATGTCCAATATCGGGGCTTTCCAATTCCATTGGGACAATACCTCCACCTAATCCTAAGACAAGACTATTGGATCCTTTAGGGAGGATACTTGCCAATGATTTGATGAAATATGGGTAAGTCCATACCGAGCTTCCATTTGCCTTATATACCCTAGTTTGCCCCATTCTATTAATAAATAAAATTTTCTCTTGATCTGTTTCAGCAACCAGCACTTGTCCATTTAAACCTTCGGAAAAATGAATGATTTCAACTTTTTCATTTGGAGTCACTTGATAGGTATTTGAAATCAAAATACAAAGCAAAGCAAAACTTAGAATTCCCCATTTTTTCAATACTAAAAAAGGAATCAACTTGTCGGTTTTATATAAGCCGTAAATCAATAATAATATTCCGACACTTATGGTCAACAATAGCCCCATTTGTGGAATTAAAAAATATCCCGTGAACAAAGTGAATATCACACCCCCTATGGTAGAATAAAAAAAGACCTCGCCAATCATTTTTGGTCCTATCGATTTACCCATTGAAATAAGAACCGGAGGAAGTGCACCAAAAAATATAGATGGAATGAAAAGACTTAAGGATGCCAAAAAGTAAGCACTATTTATTGGATTCATTCCTAAACCAATCCAGTTTTGAATGGTAATCAATAGTAAACACAAGGAAAGAATAAGAATATTAATCCCAAAAATAAAATGAACAGGGTGATTGGGTTTTTGACTTGAAATAATTTTGGCTCCCAAAAAATATCCAATTGCCAGCCCCCCAACAGACATCATAATCATGGTTGACCATACATTAATTGAATTCCCTAATACTGGAGCCATTACATGAGGAATACTCAGCTCTAGAAGCATTACACACGCTCCTTCGATAAAGGCAAGTTGTTTTAACGTACTAGGATTCACTTTGTGGGATTAAAAAGGTTAGCAAACAAGCAGAGCATACTAGGGATGCGATGATTAGAACAGAATTATGAACGCCAAAACTTGGCATGATGAAATGGACAAAAACAATCGTGGTGATAACTCCAAACAAAGTCCCAGTTCCATAGACTAAACCCGAGTTTTTACCATAGTCTGATGAGATGAAATGGCTGATCATTGGAGAAACAAGTCCTAATAGAAAAATAGGAGGAATTATAATTACTGCTCCAGATATGAGTGAAGCCAGCTCAATGCTTAATTGATCTGTTGCGGGCAGAATGAATTCAGCAGTGTATGGAGAAATGAAAATGAAAATTGAACCAACGATTAAAGAAATTCTTAAATAACTCGGGATTTTTGATTGAATGATTTTTCCACCATAATAATACCCAAAGGCAAGCGCTATCAATGTCATGGAAAGTATGGAGGTCCATACGTAAATGGAGCTTCCCAAATGAGGAGTGTAAAGACGAGAGGCAATGATTTCGAAGCTCAACAATGCTGAACCCTCAAGAGCAATAATGAATAAGCAAATAATTTTTTTCATTTTTTTGACCTTCTTTTCATTAGCCATGGAGGCATTTCTCTTTGCTGATCATCACCAACGAGCTTATTCATTAAATCTGGCCTGTTGGCCTTTTCTAATTTGTTTTTAATCCAGCCTCTATTCTCCTTTTTATACCAGAAGAAAAACTTGTTTTGGTTTTGTTTTTCCTTTTTTGTTTTTACCGTTTGAATAGGTTTCAATGTATAAGGATGTACTCCCGCATAAAATATAACTGTTGCAACCGTCATAGGTGTTGGTGTAAAATCTTGAACTTGTTCCAATTGAAAACCCATATCTTTCGTTTCAGCCGCTAAATTTGCCATATCCACCTCGTCGCAACCCGGATGAGAAGAAATAAAGTAGGGCACAAGCTGCTGATTTAGATGGTGCTTTTCAGAAATCTTATCATATTTTTCTTTGAACTTGTGAAAGTATTTGAATGATGGTTTTCGCATCACTTTCAATGTGTCGTCTGACGTATGCTCTGGAGCAACTTTCAACCTTCCACTGACATGCCTGGTAATCACTTGTTCAATATATTCATCATGATTACCATCTTCATTGTTTTTATTGAAGTCGTCGACCAACAAGTCATATCTGATTCCTGAACCCACAAACGCTTTTTTCACTTTCGGATGCTCGTCCACTTTTTTATAAAGCTTGGTCATTTGTTTATGAGAAGTATCCAAATTATTACATATCACCGGATGAATACAGCTCGGAGATACACATTTCTCACAAATGGATTCATCTTTACCTTTCATTTTGTACATATTCGCAGAAGGCCCTCCTAAATCTGATATGTAACCTTTAAACTCAGGCAGATCAACAACTTGGTCCAGCTCCTGAAGAATTGATTTTTCACTTCGAGAGGCAATGAATTTTCCTTGATGTGCAGATATGGTGCAAAAGCTACAACCTCCAAAACATCCGCGGTGCATATTTATGGAAAACTTAATCATGTCGTATGCAGGAATATTCCCCCTTTTTTTATAACGTGGATGGGGTTCACGGGTATACGGTAAATCAAAAGAGGTATCAATTTCTTTTTCGGTCATCGTTTTGAATGGCGGATTAATTATTAATGTTTGACCTCCAACATTTTGAGTAATTCGGTTTGCTTGCCATTTATTAGATTCAACCTCAACTATTTTGAAATTAGCGGCATACTTTATTTTGTTTTTTAAACATTCTTCATGACTTGCCAATTCCACAGTCTCCCAAGATTTAACTTTTGGAAGAGCAATAGATTCATCCTGAAGAAATGCCACTTGTTTGATGGTTTTAATATGCTCGAAAGGGACACCTTTTTTTAGGAGTCTCAAAATCTCTCGCAGAGGCTGGTCGCCCATGCCGTATACGAGTGCATCTGCTTTCGAGTCAACAAGAATAGAGGGCATCAACTCATCTTTCCAATAGTCGTAATGGGTAACCCTCCGTAATGAAGCCTCAATACCTCCGAGTAATACGGGCGTGTCTGGGAATAAAGTTTTAAGAATATTTGAATATTCTATTGAAGCATAATCAGGTCTGAAACCTGCTACTCCCCCTGGGGTGTAGGCATCAGTTGATCGCAGTCGTTTATTCGCCGTGTAGTGATTGACCATTGAGTCCATACACCCTGCTGTAATACCGAAAAACATTTTTGGTTTACCTAATTTCTTAAAATCTCGTAAATCGTCTTTCCAATTGGGTTGAGCAACAATCCCTACCTTAAGACCTTCGTCCTCAATGATTCTTCCAATTACAGACGTTCCGAATGCAGGATGATCGACGTATGCATCTCCAGAAATAAGGATTACATCAAATTCATCCCAACCTCTTTTGGAAGCTTCTTTTTTAGACATGGGAAGCCACTCGGATATAGGCCTCAGCGTATTCATTTTGTAAATATACGATAACTGAAATGAATGAATTGATGATGAAAGAAATCATTTAATCTATGATTTTTTTAATTTTGATGAACTAATATTTAAAATTGAAAATTTATGTCTTTTGAATTACCACAACTTTCTTATGCTTATGATGCATTGGAACCACATATTGATGCGCGAACTATGGAAATACACCATTCTAAGCATCATCAAGGTTATACAAATAATCTAAACAACGCCATTGCTGGTACAGAACTGGAAGGAAAATCTATTTTGGAAATTTTAGCC
Source organism: Flavobacteriales bacterium (assembly GCA_003331365.1). Classification (GTDB taxonomy): domain Bacteria; phylum Bacteroidota; class Bacteroidia; order Flavobacteriales_D; family Crocinitomicaceae; genus UBA952. Next base: position 9,213 of record QOQC01000057.1, read on the forward strand.
AATTGTTCAGATAAACCTGCGGTTAGAAATAATGGAGGAGGATATTACAATCACTCTTTATTTTGGGAGGTAATGTCACCTAATGGAGGAGGTAATCCATCAGGTGCTTTAGCGGAGGCAATAGATAGTGCCTTTGGTTCTTTCGAGGAATTTAAGGATACTTTTTCGAAAGCGGCAGCGACACGATTTGGTTCAGGATGGGCTTGGTTATGTGTAAAAGGCGGAAAGCTTGAGGTATGTTCAACGCCCAATCAAGACAATCCATTGATGGGAGAAGGATGCGGTGGAACACCTATACTTGGACTCGACGTATGGGAGCATGCATATTATTTAAACTATCAGAACAGACGTCCAGATTATATTAATGCTTTTTTTAATGTCGTCAATTGGGATAAAGTTGCTGAATTGTATACCGAGGCATAGTAGACAATTTAATCTGCACATAAATTAATATCTCTATAAGTGTAATATTAACACTGAATAGATTGTATAATTTATGTTTTTAATATTGTCTTTTTTGTATTAAATTCGTACCAAACAAAATCTTTATATATGAAAAAACTAATACTTTCTTTAATCGTGGTGGTATTTGCTTTCGCAAGTAACGCCCAAGTAGTTGTTCGAGGAGTTTCTCCCGCATCAATTGCTTACAATTTTGCATTTGAATGGGCTGACCCAGCAGGTGGTGATTGGTCATGTCCGGATTTTTTAATTCCTAATACTTTTGTGGAAGCACCACTTATGATGGTTGATGATGGAACACCTGGAGTAAATGAGGCTTATGCATTTCAGCATCTACTAGCTCAGGAATCTTGTAATCCATTAATCAATGATTTGACAGGGAAAATCGCTGTTTTCTACAGAGGTTCATGTCAATTTGGAACCAAAGCTTTCAACGCTCAAAATGCTGGCGCTGTTGGATGTATCATTATTAATCACACCGGAGACGCAGTTGGAATGGCTGGAGGAGACGATGGATTGAATGTTACAATTCCTCTAGTAATGGTTAGCGAAGATGATGGTGCAACCATTGTTGCTGAAATGGCAAATAGCGAAGTCGTCATGTTTATGGGGAACAAGCAAAACCTTTATGCAAATGATGGTGGCTCTGCTGAATCAGACGTGTTAAACCCACGTTATGGTTCAATTCCATTAGCTATGGCAAATAACAATTACACCTTCCAGGCAGGAATTCAGATGTATAATTTTGGATCTGCTGATAATACCTTCAATGTAACTGCTTCAGTAGACGGTCCTTCAGGTAACGTATACAGCAATACCGTTTCTGCGTTTGTTGCATCTGGAGATACTTTAGCAATTTTTAATGGTAACCCATCAGAATTCCCAACGGTATCTGCGGCTTCATGGGATGTTGGAGCCTATAAATTGACATATACCATTGAAGTTGAAGGTCAAACAGATGAGTCTACATTTGACAATGTATACATGAGAGACTTTACTGTTACAGATGATGTGCTTTCTCTAGCGCATGTAGATCCAAATACAAATATGTTAAATGTAAATTCTTTCCCGAGCAATGCAACATCAAGCTACCAAACTTGTGTTCGAGTTCAGGACGTTTATCCTAATGCCAATTACGCAGTAGAAGGATTATATTTTGCTGTGAATTCACCAGACACTGCTTTAGTTGGTGAAGAGGTGTTAATGGATGTTTTTGAATGGAATGACCCTTGGGTTGATGTTTCAGGTGGATGGGCTGGAATTACTTTTGATAATTTAAGCCAAGTTGGTCAAGGATTACATTATCCAACATCAAACACAGATAATGGTATGGTTGTATATGCTCCTTTAGATGAGGCAGTGCCAATGTATGATGACCTTAGATATTTGGTTTGTTTGACTACGTACAACCCTGCTATTTCATTTGGTTATGACAACACCTTGAATTATGACGCGAATTATTCAATCTATCTACAGCCTATTTCTCCACTAAATATTGACGGAGCAACTTGGTATTCAGGATGGAATGGAGTAAGCGCTCTTTCTCTTGGACTTAAAATGGTTGATAATGTAGGAATTGATGAGATTACTGAAGTTTCAGGAAGAGCTTATCCAAATCCAGCATCAAACCAAGTAACGATTGATGTAGATGGAGAAGGTCCAGCATCTTTAGTTGTGTCAGATATTGCAGGAAAGATTGCTTTTTCTAATCAAGTAAATTTAAATGGTGGTCAGTCAATGGTAGACATATCATCATTAGACAACGGAGTTTACATGTTTAATGTGACTCTTGAAAATGGAAGTACTTCTACATTTTCAGTTGTAAAAGAATAAGATGATTAGATAATCATTGAAAGGGCCGATTTTCATCGGCCCTTTTTTTATGTATAAGCTAAATTCTTAATTATCTTTGATGCTTCAAATGAAAGATAAATTTACAGTTACTGCTGCTTTACCGTATGCGAATGGCCCTATTCATTTGGGGCATATTGCTGGGGTTTATCTTCCTGCAGATATTTTTGTTCGCTTTTTGAGAATGAAAAATGCTGACGTGCTTTTTGTTTGTGGGAGTGACGAACATGGAGCGGCGATAACTTTAAGAGCAAAGAAAGAAGGGGTAACACCTAAAGATATAGTTGACAAATATCATACACTCATTAATGAGTCATTCAATAGATTTGGAATTGAGTTTGATATTTATGATCGAACTTCAAGTGCTTTGCACCATGAAACTTCAGCAGCTTTTTTTAATGAGCTCAATAATAAAGGACGATTTATACAAAAATCTTCAGAGCAATATTACGACGAAGAGTATAAGCAGTTTTTAGCAGATCGATATATTTCTGGTGACTGTCCCAAATGTAAAAGTCCAGATGCTTATGGAGATCAATGTGAAAAATGTGGTAGTGATTTAAGTCCAATTGATCTTATTGACCCTAAATCCACATTAAGTGGAAAAAGCCCCATTTTAAAAAAGACATCACATTGGTTCCTACCAATGGACCAGCATGAAGATTGGTTGAAAAAGTGGATAAAAGAAGGCGAATTAGACGCGATTCAACAACACAATCCTAAAGAATGGAGAAATCAAGTTACAGGTCAATGTATGTCCTGGATTGATGGTGGGCTCAAACCAAGAGCGATGACGAGAGATTTGGATTGGGGAGTGAAAGTTCCGCTTCCTGAAGGAGAAGGAAAAGTTCTTTATGTATGGCTTGATGCACCAATAGGTTATATTTCTGCTACAAAAAAATGGGCACAAGAGAATGGCAAAGATTGGGAGGAGTATTGGCTTAAGGAAAAGGCCGATGGACGAAAGTTGGTTCATTTTATTGGAAAGGATAATATTGTTTTTCACGCTATCATATTTCCGATTTTATTAAAAGATCACGGAGGATACATTCTACCCGATAATGTTCCCGCTTCTGAGTTTTTAAATTTAGAAGGTGATAAATTTTCAACCTCAAAAAATTGGGCCGTTTGGCTGCATGAATATCTCGATAGCTATCCCGATAAAATTGATGAGCTCAAGTACGTATTGACAGCGATAGCCCCTGAAAGTAAAGATGCTGAGTTTACATGGAAGGATTACCAATCTCGAGTCAATTCAGAATTGGCAGACGTTTTCGGAAACTTTGTAAACAGAACAATGGTCCTCACCAATAAATATTATTCAGGTGCTGTTCCGACTCAAGGAAAATTATCTTCTGAGGATGCTTCGGTTTTGGGAGAGATATCCAAAACAGGAAAAAAAATAGAGGAGCTTATCATGAAGTATAAGCTTCGTGAGGCCCAGGCAGAGATGATGTCTATTGCCCGAATTGGAAACAAGTATTTGGCCGATAACGAGCCATGGAAGCTTATCAAAACGGATACTGAAAGGGTACAAGTCATTATGAAGGTCGCGTTAGAAATTACCTTAAAATTGTCAATCGCCTCAGCTCCATTTCTTCCTGAGACAGCTAAAAAGCTGCAAAAAATGTTAAATGTTGAATTCAATACTTGGGAATCGTTTTTTGATGCTGAGATGATAGAAGGAAATCAGATCAATTCGCCCGAGATATTATTCAAAAAAATAGAAGATGAGTTTGTTGAATTAGAGGTTCAGAAGCTCAAAGACAAGTCAAAAACAAACTCAAAATTTCCACCGATGAAAGAAACAATAGATTTTGATACATTTCAAAAAATGGACCTGAGAATGGGAAAAATACTCAGCGCCGAAAAGGTCAAAAAAGCCGACAAGCTTTTGCAACTTACTGTTGATACTGGTATTGATACTCGCACAGTTGTTTCGGGTATTGCTCAGCACTATTCACCAGAAAATGTGGTTGGAAAAACAGTTCTAGTTCTACTTAATTTAGCTCCTCGAAAGATTCGCGGTGTGGAATCACAAGGAATGGTTCTTATGGCCGAAAATGAAGAAGGGGAATTGAGCTTTTTAGAGACCGAAAAGGAATTTTTACATGGTCAATCTGTAAGTTAATTCAATTTTTGTTTGGTGGGATTAAAGCTTTGAGTTATCTTTGTTGTCCCAATATAGAAAGAAATAATTCTAAAGATATATTGCGGGGTGGAGCAGTTGGGAGCTCGTCGGGCTCATAACCCGAAGGTCACAGGTTCGAGTCCTGTCCCCGCTACCATTGAAAAGCCAGT
>QOQC01000058.1 GCA_003331365.1 Flavobacteriales bacterium
ATATTTGAGCTTGGCTTCGGCTAAGTTTTTTTGTACAGTTAGCTCATCTTCGCAATGCGTTGCAATAAGCATGGGCACATTAGAAAAAAGACCGGCTAAAGTTTTTTCATTATCAACAAGCATATTTCCTGTCGAAGAACCCATAAAAACTTTTACGCCGCATACCTTATTTGGGTTTGTTTTTAGCACCTCATTAAGATTGTCATTCGTTGCCCCCATAAAAAAAGAAAAGTTGGCGATAGAATCTTTAGTGGCAATCTGGTATTTGTCTTCCAAAAGCTCTTGCGTGGTTGCATTAGGCTTGGTGTTTGGCATTTCCATAAATGAGGTTATGCCTCCTGCAACGGCCGCTCTAGATTCCGTTCGAATATTCCCTTTGTGAGTCAATCCTGGTTCACGGAAATGAACTTGGTCATCAATACAACCAGGTAAAACATATTTGCCTTCCAAATTGATTTCAATTGCCGATTCATCATTGAGGCTCACACCTATTTTTTCAATGCGCTGATCTTTGATTAATATATCTTGTTGTATTGTTGTCCCCTCGTTAACAACTGTTCCGTTTTTTAATAGGTATTTACTCATAACTTCATTCGTCTCATTTGCCAAACCCCAAAAAAGGCTTCTTTAAATATACCCGTGCTCATCTTAGAATCCCCTTCAACACGATCCACGAAAGTAATGGGAATTTCTTTTACATTAAACTTATGTTTTAAAGCAGCATACTTCATGCAAACTTGAAATGCATAACCTTTAAAATGGATACCATCTAGGTTTATTTTTTTCAAAACCTCGATTTTATATCCTTTAAATCCGGCAGTGGTGTCTTTAATTGAAATAAAAAGAATTAATCGAACATAAACGCTAGCGAAGTAAGACATTAAAATTCTTTTGACGGGCCAGTTTTTTACTTTACCCCCCCGACAGTAGCGCGAACCAATAACCAAGTCTACACTATTTTCAAGCTCTTTCATTAATCGGTTTAAATCTGTAGGATTATGTGAAAAATCACAATCCATTTCGAATACGTAATCGTATTTTTTATCAATAGCCCATTTAAATCCATGAATGTAAGCAGTTCCTAATCCTAGTTTTCCTTTTCTTTTTTCGAGATGAACCCGGCCAGATGAACCATCAATTCTTTCCGAAATTATATTGGCTGTTCCGTCAGGAGAATTATCATCGACAAATAAAACATGAAATGATTCCTCCAACTCCATAAGAGCATTAATCATACGATTAACGTTTTGTTTTTCGTTGAATGTGGGTATAATAATAAGTGCTTTCTTCTGGATCATAGGTAAGAAACGAATTTAGTCATTTCGAATCAAATTTTTTTTAACTGTATCTTTTTTAAGATAAATTGGCACAAAAAAAAACCGCACGAAGCGGTTTTTTTATTTTTTACAAAAAGAAATTTATTCTGCTTTTTCATCTGCCTTTTCTCCCTCGCCTTCTTTTTTCCCTTCAGTTCCTTCAGCACCATCTTCAGTTCCTTCAGCACCTTCCTCTCCTTCTTCTTCTTCTTCCTCTTCATCAACCGCTCCTCTTGACATTTTAATCGAAATCACCATAGCTGATGCAGGATCTAAAATTGTCACTCCAGGAATATTTAGTTCGGAAATTTTAATTCCTTGACCAATTCTAATGGGTGAAATGTCAACAACAATAGCCTCGGGTAAGTCTTTAGCAAGCCCGTAACAAGTTAGGTTTCTAAATGCCATGTTTAATCTACCGCCATTCAAAACTCCTCTTGCCACACCAGTAGTTCGTACAGGAAGGCTCACCCTTACTTTTTTATCTTCGTTCAATTCGTAAAAATCAACATGCTGAATCGTGTCTTTTACAGGGTGCTGTTGAATCTCCCGAATAATTCCTTTGGTTTTTTTCCCCTCGATATCAAGTTCGACTAGAAATACATCTGGAGAAAAAACAATTTTATTCATTGCTACTTGCTTTACAGCGAAATGGGTTTGCTCACCCTGTCCATAAAGCACACACGGAACCATACCAGCATTTCTAAGACTGGCAGCGTCCTTTTTCCCTACGTTCGCTCGGAGCGAACCGCTCAATTGTGTTGTTTTCATTATATATTTATTTTATGATATTACAAAGTGTCCGCTTATTGACTGATTATTAATCAGTTTATGAATCACATCCGAAAATAAATCCGCCGAAGTTATCACACGGATTTTATCACTCTTTTGAGTCATTGGAATTGTATCAGTAACAATAAGCTCAGTTAATTTAGAATTATTAATTCTTTCATATGCAGGCCCAGAAAGTACAGCGTGTGTACAAAATGCCCTAACACTATTTGCCCCTTTTTCGATCAAAAGGTTCGCTGCTGTCGTTAGCGTTCCTGCAGTATCGCACATGTCGTCAATAATGACAACATCTTTACCTGCAACCTCACCAATTACAGTCATTTCAGCAATTTCATTTGGCTTTTTTCTGTGCTTATGACAAATAGCTAAGCCACAGTTCAACTTTTTACTGTATGAATTGGCTCTTTTCGCTCCACCAACATCAGGTGCTGCAATTACAAGATTTTTAGCGTCCATTTTCTCAATTTCTTGAAGAAAAAGAGTGGATGCGTATAGGTGATCAACAGGGACCTCAAAAAATCCTTGGATTTGATCTGCATGCAGGTCCATGGTCATAATACGATCAATTCCCGCAGCGATTAGCATGTTTGCAGACAGCTTTGCTCCGATTGCAACTCTTGGCTTGTCTTTTCTGTCTTGTCGTGCAAAACCAAAATATGGAATTACTGCAATGATTTTTCTTGCCGATGCTCTTTTCGCCGCATCAATCAATAGTAGAAGTTCAAAAAGATTTTCAGTTGGAGGCATTGTAGACTGAACAATAAATACGTCTTGGCCACGAACTGTTTCTTCAAGTGAAGGTTGAAACTCACCATCACTAAACACATTGACATTCACGTTTCCAAGCGTTTGTCCATAGGCATCTGCAATGCATTTTGCTAAGTCTTGAGAAGCTCTACCGGCAAATATTTTGACGCCCATGTGATGTTCAGTTAAAAATAGAGGGCAAAAATACATAAAATATTAACTTCAACAAAGTGTTGGTCACCAATATGACAGGTCTTTGGAATTCAGATTTACATTTGGTTTTTTTAAACATTTAAAGGGGGTTCGCATGTTTTAATTTAAATTTGTGTGCTTATGGAAAAAAAGAAGGTGGATTTTACGATGTTTAAGCGCTTGATGCTTTACGTAACACCATATAAAAAACTTTTTATTTTTGCTGCCTTTTGCGTTTTATTACTTTCATTTCTCAGCCCCTTAAGACCATACCTTATCGGTAAAATGGTTGACAACTACATCGTTAACTCGCAGAACAATGAACTTCTACTTCGTTGGTGTGTTGGGATTGTTGGTTTACTTTTTTTAGAAGGCGTCCTTCAATTCATTTCAAGTTATTTTTCAAATTTACTTGCTCAGTCTGTGATTCGTGATATCCGGAAAAAATTGTTTGCCCATGTGGTTTCGTTTCGAATGAAATATTTTGATAAGACTCCTCTAGGTGCCCTAGTTACCCGGGTTGTTTCAGACTTGGAGGCGATTACACAGGTTTTTTCCTCGGGGATTATGGAAATGTCGCGAGACTTAATCTCACTCACGGTAGTGTTAAGCTTAATGTTTTATACAAATTGGGAACTTTCTTTAATGACCTTAATTCCAATCCCTCTTCTGATTATTGCAACGCGTATTTTTGCTAAGGCAATGAAGTCGGCTTTTCAGCTAGAAAGAAAGCAGGTAACTAAGTTGAACACTTTTGTGCAAGAACATTTGACCGGAATGTCCGTCGTTCAGCTTTTTAATAAGAATTCAGAGGAATACGACAAGTTTGTTGAAATCAACAAGGGACATAGAAGAGCCCATATTAATGCGGTTTGGGCCAATTCTATTTTTTTTCCAGTGGTGGAGATGCTCAGCTCACTTTCCATAGCTTTCTTATTAGTATGGGGCGCCATTAATGCGGGAGGTAAAAGCGCTATTCAAGTTCAGGCTATGTATGGTCAAATAATCGCGTTTACACTATGGATTTATCAATTATACCGTCCAATACGCCAGCTGGCAGATAAATTTAATGTCCTTCAGCGGGGCATTGTTAGGGCAGAAAGAATATTTGAAATAATTGACCATAGAGATCAAAGACAAGAATCTGGGCAGCTCCAAGAGATTGATTTTGGTCAAAATATATCTTTTAATGATGTTTCATTTTCATATGATGGAAATGCAGAGGTCTTAAAAAAAATTAATTTAAAAATTGAAACCGGAAAAATGGTTGCAGTTGTAGGAGCAACTGGAGCGGGCAAATCCACCATAGTAAATATTCTGGGCCGTTTTTATGAGCATCAATCAGGCACCATAAAAATTGGTTCAGTAGACATTAAGGACATTAGTCTCTCATGCCTAAGGGAAAATATTGCTATCGTATTGCAAGACATTTTTCTTTTTTCAGATACCATTCACAATAACATCACCTTGGGAGATGAATCAATTTCTAGATCAGCCGTTATAGAAGCCTCGAAGGCTGTTGGTGCTCATGATTTCATATCCAAGCTCCCTGACAGCTATGATTACACGATAGGTGAAAGAGGTTCTGTTTTGTCTGTTGGACAGAGACAGCTTCTTGCCTTTATCCGAGCCTATGTTTATGATCCCCAAATATTAATTTTGGATGAAGCGACATCAAGTGTTGATAATGAATCCGAGATGTTGATACAAAAGGCTACTGCTAATCTAACCAGAGGAAGAACCTCAATAGTAATTGCTCACCGATTAAGTACCATTCAAAAGGCCGATCAAATTGTTGTTATGGAGTTGGGAGAAATTATTGAAATGGGCACACACAACGAATTGTTATCAATAAACGGAAAATACAGAACGCTGTATGAAAAACAAATTTTTAAACCAGCTTAATATGTTAGGATTAAAAGTAGGAGGGGTACCGGAGCATTTTAATTACCCATGGAGAGTGGCCATCGAAGAGGGCTTATTTCGTAAAGAAGGAATTGCACTACATTGGGCAGATATGAGCGGAGGGACCGGGCAAATGATAAAGGGGCTTCAATCGGGATCTATAGATGTAGCTGTCGTTCTAACTGAAGGAATAAGCAGGTCAATTCTTCAGGGATTGGAAGCTAAAATACTTGATGTATATGTAAGCACCCCGTTATGTTGGGGAGTGCATGTACCATACAAATCAAGATTTGAAACCATTCAAGATTTAAATGACCAAACGATAGCCATCTCTAGGGAGGCTTCAGGTTCTCATTTAATGTCCTACGTCATGGCCCATCAAAATCAGCTGAAATCGGAAAACATGAAGTTTAATGTAGTAGGTGATGTGTACGGCGGACTTTGGGCTTTGGAAAATCGTGAGGCGCAGGTCTTTTTATGGGAAAAATTTACAACTCAGCCATATGTTGACCAAAAGAAATGTAGACGGGTCGGGGAGGTTTATACACCGTGGCCGTCTTTTGTTATCGCAGCACGAAATGAGCTTATTGAAAATCATCCTGAAGAGATTAAAAAGGTTATTGAAGTCATCCAGAAAAGAGCGCTTCAAGTCAAGGAATCAGAAAATACAGCGGAAATTATTTCTTGGAGATACAACCTTGATTTGCATCAAGTAAAGGCCTGGCTTTCTCAAACTGATTGGAAAAACACAGATGAAAATTTGACGGAAATTATTGAAAAGGTTGTAACTTATTTGAATAAATTAGATTTATTATCTCACTCTGAATCCAAAAATTGGTCAAGCAAATTATTCATATAACCGTTTTCTTCTTCTTTTCTTTGGTTTGTTATGGGCAGCAAGGCTGTACAGATCCTTTAGCGAATAATTATATGCCCTCCGCAACCATTAATGACGGATCTTGCGAATATGACCTTACGAATCATACAATGAATCTTGTGACGGACCTTTTTAGTCCTACTTTAAATGAAAACTCTGGGATTATATTTTTTAATGGGCACTTATTTTCCATTAACGATGGAGGAAACTCAAGCTCAATTTTTGAGATGGATACCATGGGTTCGATTATACGTGAAATTACTGTGACCAATGCCATAAATGTTGACTGGGAGGCAATTAGCCATAATAGCCAGAGTATATTTGTTGGTGACTTTGGGAACAATTCAGGCTCAAGAGAAGATTTATGCATATATGAAATAAGCAAGCAAGATATTCAGGACTCTCAGGCTACAGAGGTTACCGCTATACGAAGGCCTTTTAGGTTTGAAGATCAGCTTGATTTTAATTGGGCTTCAAACGCCCATAATTTCGACTGTGAGGCCTTAATTTCAACGGAGGATTCTATTTACCTGTTCTCCAAAAACTGGCTGAATGAGGAGACAAAGCTCTATATACTTCCTGCGGCATGGTCTGACACCGCTGTGGCTATTTTGTCTGCTGGATTCAATGTTGACGGCTTAATCACGGACGCCACTTCAGATTCGATTTCTGGAAGAATAATGTTGCTTGGTTACAAGAACAACGGAGGCAACCTTTACACGAGTTTTATATGGATGTTTTGGGATTATCAAGGCTCATTCTTATTTTCAGGAAACAAAAGACGCATAGAAATTGGAAGCATGTTTACCCTTGGACAAACTGAAGGAATCGCTCTTTATAATAGCACCAATGGTTATGTTTCTTCAGAACAAATCAGCTCAGTGATTACAATTCCGCCCAAGCTCTTCAAGTTTGATTTTTCGGAGTATCTAGGACAAGAAGTTCTGGGGTTTGACCACACAATGCAACAGCCAGTATTGATTTACCCAAATCCAGGCCTTTCATTTATTACTATTGAGGAAAGAACAGGCACCTACTGCATTTATGAATATCCAAACATGAGGCTCGTTGAATTCGGTAAGAAGGAATCGAATCGCCTTGATATATCAGGATTAAAAACAGGCACATATTTAATCGAATTAGAGGGCGTTATGTTCAAGTTTAAAAAGGGCTCTCATTAGGTGTTACTTTCTCATTTTCAGTGACTTTTAATTTTGTTTTCATTGATTTTCTTGGAAAGTTCAGTATTCTTGTTTAAATTAGCACAGACTAATAACTAAAGACTATGGACGCTACGATTTGGATAGCCATTGGTACTATTGTATCAATTGTTGTCGTAATTTTTCTCGCTTTTACGGCGGAAAATAGAAAAAGTAAACATTAATTAAACTTTTCTTCTTAAAGTTTGTTTCAAGAGGGTGATACGATTCGCATCTCTTTTGTTACTATGTTTTCTTAGTTTTTGTGCTCCCGCTCAAAAACAAAAAGCTTATTTCGCTTCAGGATGCTTTTGGTGTGTTGAAGCAATATTTGAAACCATTCCAGGAGTCATTGAAGCGACTTCAGGTTACTGTGGGGGAGAAACAGAGAATCCAACTTATCGAGACATTTGTTCTGGTTTTACGGGTCATGCTGAAACTGTTGAAGTAACTTTCAACGAAAAAAACGTTTCATATGAAACGCTTTTAGAGGTTTTTTTTGCCTCTCATGATCCTGAAACATTAAACAGACAAGGTCCGGATCAGGGGACACAATACAGATCAGCTATTTTTTATACTGATATGCTCCAAAAACAACAGTCAGAAGCGTACATAAAACAATTACTTGCTGAAAGTAAATTTAAACTAATTACGACAAGTGTGGAACAGATGAAAGTATTTTATCCAGCGGAGAACTACCATCAGGATTTTGAGAAAAAAAACCCTAATCATCCCTACATTCAATCTGTGAGTAAGCCACGAAAGTTGAATTTTTTTAAAAAATATAAAAACACAAACTAGACTATAAAACTATAACAAAACAAAACTCAAAACTATGACTAGACTTTCTTATTTCCTCTCCGTTACAATTGTCCTCCTTGTTTTAAGCCAATTTTTTATGGCATATCAATCTAACAAAATAGAAACTCCGAAATATACTGTTTTAAAGTCCTATGATGATTTTGAGCTGAGACAATATGGCTCAATGATATTGGCTCAAACAGTTATGCAGAGTGTCTCTTATGAAAACACATCAAGTCAGGGTTTTCGAACAGTAGCTAGCTATATTTTTGGAGGAAATGAGGAGAATAAAAAAATTGCAATGACTGCACCAGTAATTATGGAAATGGGTGATGACACAAAAATGTCGTTTGTTATGCCAAAAGAACATTCTATAGAAAGTCTTCCAGAGCCAAGCTCTGAAGAAGTAAAGATTCTAAAAGTGTCACCAAAGAAATACGCTGTGATTACATTTCCGGGTTATGCGAATAATAAAAAGATAGATAAATACGCTAAAAAACTCCTTAAAAGTATCAAATCAGAGGGTCTTCAAACTGTTGGGAATGTCAAATTTATGGGCTACAATGCTCCTTGGCAAGTCATTGGTCGCAAAAATGAAATAGCAGTAGAAGTTAAGTAAAGCGATTTTCGTTTATAAAGAGGAGCGGGCTTCTAGCACCTCATTATCAAAATCATTGTATACTGAGAAGAATCCATTTTCTTGCCAAATTTGACGAGCTATTTCTGATTTAAGCTGAATGCTCAGTTTTTTCTTACAATGTTTGATATCTGAATTCTGATAGGGAAGAATACCGAGCTCTTGAGCAGCGTACTCTGCAAGTTCATCAATTAGGCTCTTTTCAGCGACAAATTGCGTTTTAAACTCATTTAATGAGGACCATGGACTGTTTTCGAAAAAGCGATTTCTTTTTACATAGTCATAGGCAAACTGATTGACGGCCCCTCCCCAAAGAAGAGCGGAATAATATACTCCAGTTCCCGTGGTGTCAAGAGGTACAAATATGTCCGGACTGATACCACCCCCACCATATACGGTACGTCCCCCAATAGTTTTGTATTTCAAGGAATCTATAAAAATAGAGGAGTCAACTTTAAACATCGATTCTTCAGTTCTTGTAGGGTCGTTATAGTAATCTTCCATACCATCTGAATAGGGTCGCTGTATGCACCTTCCTGATGGGGTATAATATCTCGCTACAGTAATTCTCAATGAGCTGCCATCTCTTAGTTTTTGGTCTTCCTGAACTAAGCCCTTCCCAAACGATCTGCGGCCAATAATAAGACCACGATCATTATCTTGAATGGCCCCAGCAACAATTTCACTTGCGGATGCGGATCTTGAATTAATGAGAACCACCAATTCAGTTTTTTTGAGACTGCCCCTACTTGTTGAGGTGTAATACTTAGTACCAATTTTTCGTCCTTGAGTTTTAACTATTGACAGACCATCTTTTAAAAACTCATCAGCAATTTGAGTAGCCCCATCAAGAACTCCACCTCCATTATTTCTCAAATCAAGAACAAGCTTTTTCATTCCTTGCGATAGTAGATTGGTAGAAGCCTGTCTAAATTCATAAGCCGTAGGAATAGAAAATTGATCTATCTTAATGTATCCGGTTTCATCATCAATCATGTAAGACACATTGATTGACTTTATGGGTATTCGTCCCCGTACAATTTTTTTTGATAACAAGGATCCGTAGCGGTTTATTTGCACATTCACTGAACTTCCACTTTTCCCTTTCAGTAGGGACATAATGGTGTCGGTAGACATCTTAACTCCAGCGGCATTTTTTCCATTAATTCGAACAATTTGGTCTCCGTCTTTCAGACCAGCTTTTTCAGATGGTGAGTTGGAAAGCACATGGGTAATGGAAATGGTATCTCTCAACTTAAAAAACCGCACCCCAATGCCACTGAAATTTCCTTCTATGGACTCCGACATTAAGGCCATGTCTTTTGCAGGGATATAGTTGCTGTGTGGATCAAGTTTGTGCAACATTTCAGATATGGTCTCCTCAAAAACGGCATCGCGGTCAATAGGATCTACATATTTACTATCCAATAGATTTAATACGTCTTCTAGTTTTTGCACTCCAGGGCTCTTTTTTTGAGCGTCAAAAACATCACCCATAACCACATAACAAATGAGAAAACCAGCGCAAATCGATATCGAAATAACAAGAGGAAGAACAATAGAAAATCTAGAATTATTCATCTATATCATTTATGTGAACCATTTCTAATCCCGCATTTCTAAGAAAATCTATACCCGCAGGATCTTTGTAAGCCTCCTTATAAACAACCCTTTTTATTCCTGATTGCAATACCAGTTTGCTACAGTCTCTACAGGGAGAGTGTGTTAGGTATAGTGTTGCACCTTTACAGTTATTTGTTGATTTGGCTACTTTAAGTATGGCATTTGCCTCTGCGTGTAAAACATACCAGTGCGTCAAACCGTTTTCATCTTCACAACAATTGTCAAAACCCGCAGGAGTTCCATTAAATCCGTCAGAAATAATGATTTCATCCTTAACAATAATAGCACCTACCTGTTTTCTGTTGCATTGTGAAAGTTTTGCCCAACTTTCTGCAAGCCGAAGATAAGCTTTATCGTATTTGAATTGTTTTGATGCAGTTTGCGACATAGAATAGCAAAAATAATCAAATATGAGTCTACATGATTGCCAACTTATGTGAAATATTCTATTCATCTCTTGAAAAAAATCATAAAATATTTATAAATTTGTCGCCCGCTGTGTAATCGAACATAGTGATTAAATATAAGCGAGAGTAGCTCAGTTGGTAGAGCACAACCTTGCCAAGGTTGGGGTCGCGGGTTCGAATCCCGTCTCCCGCTCAAAACAAGCGCCAGAAGGCGCTGTTTTTTCATACGAAGTATGATAAGTCCGATGATGCTCGAGTGGTGGAATTGGTAGACACGCCGGACTTAAAATCCTGTGGGCTTTTTGCCCGTGCGGGTTCAAGTCCCGCCTCGAGTACTAAAGCCCTGTAACGTAGAGTTGCAGGGCTTTTTTGTTGGTGTTAATCAAAACAGGGTAACGGTGCTAAATCCTCCCAATCCTTTATCAAATATACGTTTCAGCGATTCGACATTTCTCGGTACTTTTGTATTAGTGAAAAAGAGTCTCTTCCATATCAAGAAAATGGATTGTCCTTCAGAGGAGAATCTCATCAGAATGAAACTTGATGCTCATGAGACAATCGCTAAGCTTGACTTCAGAATAGAAGACAGAAAGCTTACTGTTTATCACGAAGAAAATGAACAAGGCATTCTGAGTTCGCTCGAATCATTGGCTCTGGATACCGAGCTGATAACAACTGAAGAAACGGAAGAGAAAATTGAAAGTGATGCAAAGCTTCAATCTAAGTTACTTTGGCAAGTACTTATCATCAATTTTGTCTTCTTTATTCTGGAAATGACGTTTGGATTGGTGTCCAATTCCATGGGCTTGGTTGCCGATAGTTTGGATATGCTCTCAGATTCTTTTGTCTATGGACTTAGTCTTTTCGCTGTTGGAGCAGTTGTAGCCAAGAAGAAACGAATTGCTAAGTTCAGCGGATATGTTCAGATTCTGTTAGCTCTAATCGGAATTACAGAGGTCTTTAGACGGTATTTCTTTGAAGATGATATGCCTGATTATCTCACCATGATAATCGTATCGGCATTCGCTTTAATAGCGAACTGGTTGTGTCTATTTCTGCTCCAGAAATCTAAATCAGAAGATGCTCACATGAAAGCAAGTATGATTTTCACAAGTAACGACATTATCATTAACACAGGAGTGATTATTGCGGGAATTCTTGTAAGCGTATTATCGGATAGACTTCCAGACTTAATTATTGGCTCCATAGTCTTCGTGATTGTGCTGAGAGGAGCCTTTAGAATCCTCAAGTTAGCGAAATAATTAGTTGTCGATTTGATTCGACAATGCAATCATTGCGGGTACTTAAAAGGAAGTTGTTAACAACAACTTCCTTTTTTTGTATATTGGTTACATGGTAAAAAAGTTATTTCGTTTATTGGCAAAAGGAATGGTCTTCTTTACCTTTTTTCCTCATTCAATTTCACATCTTGATGAGTCGGATGAAAAGATCAAATAACATCATTTGATTCTATTTTAGTATCTAATTCATTCTTAGTTTTGATAAACAGTTGTTTATAACTTAAATCAAATTATGTTGTATGTTTAAATTAAATGAATAGATTAGATTGACAAAAGACCTATTTTGCCATTTGTCTTGGCAAGTTTAAAAGTAGGTTTAGTATTAATCTTAAAGTTAGAACCATGGAAAAACTTAGTTTTTATGATGTAAAAGCCAAAGCTAAATTTGATTCAGACAGTTATGATATCAGAGAAAAAAATGGTAGATATTTTGCTGTGACTAAATCTCAAAGCGGATCACATGAGTGCTGGAGAGTACTTTCAAAGGCAGATGGTGAAAGGCTGAAAGGCAAATAAGCCGATATAAGCTTAAAATTATTTAAACACTCGTTAACCTCACGTTGGCGAGTGTTTATTTTTTCAAAATACTTTCATCGGCATACTGCGGACCCTGCTTGAACTTTACTACTCTAATAAAGTTCAATTTTTTCAATTTCAAGACGAAATTTTTCATTCTTTTTATTGGCAATTAAGATCGAAATTTGCTCAATAAAATCGTTATCAAAATTCGGTTTGTTTAGCTTTCTACCCCTAAAACTTGGATAAAAGTCGGATAGGTTCATTTCCACAATTTGCCAATCGCCACTTGTTGAAAAGGTTTTTATATAGGAAAAATAATCAGAGCTTTTGTTCTTAATTCGAAACTGATAATTCTTACCATCACCTTTGAGCCTTATACGAACGGTTGTTGCCTTTTCAATTTTGGTTTTTTTCATTGAATAACGAACGGAAGCAAAGCCACCATAATTTTCTGTTGAAACCCGGCCTTGAAAAACACCAATGCCGTTTTTATCTCTTTCAAAGCTTGAAGTAGAGACTCCGCCCATCACATCGTCATTTACGATTTTCCAATTGGAGATATTGGATGTATTGTTAAAATCAAACAAAGTGATTTTTTTTTCATTTAAGGGTTCGGTAATTCCAATTGTGCCTATTGTCGCTAAAAAAATGGCTCCGAGTATATAATTCATAATTCATTGTTTCATTGGTGTAACGAAACTATAACAAGCCTAGCAACAAGAATGTTTTTATTTCTTGGCCAATATGCCTTCATCAATAAGCTGCTGAAAGGAGTCCTCCATGGTCTCTTTCATTGGTCTGAAATGAATTCCTAGTTCCTTTTTAATTTTTGAATTGTCGGCATTCCATGGGATGTTTACATTATTTCGAATAAACCTTCTGGAGAATAGCTTATTTACCATAGGCCCCACAACCATCAAAAGCCATTTTGGGAGGGCTTTCTTAGGTAATGGATATTTGTCCCCATATTTAGGTAATAGAACCATACCCATTTCAAGAAAATCAGTATTGTGAGCAGATGTGATATACCTGCCTTTGGCTTCAGGATTGTACCCCGCATTGTAATGTGCATCAGCTACATCACGGACATCAACGATTCCCGCACCTAGCTTAGGTGCACCCATTTTCATTTCTCCACTACCAAGCATTTTTAGAATATTTATACTCTCTGAAGTAACATGTTGA
>QOQC01000059.1 GCA_003331365.1 Flavobacteriales bacterium
TCTATTTCCATGGCTAGTTTAAATATTTTTCAAAAAGTTCTAAAATTCGTCTGTATTCGTCCGTCCATGAACTCGCCTCTTTGAAGCCATGCGCTTCAACAGGGAATACAGCAAGCTCCCAATTCTTTTTTCCCAATTCAATAAAGCGTTGACTCAAGCGCACTACGTCCTGAAACTGTACATTATTGTCTTCCATACCATGCAGCATGAGTAAAGGACGCTCAAGGTTTTCGGCAAAATAAATAGGTGAACTCCTTCGGTACGCAAGAGAGTCGGTTTCAGGGTAATTCAAAATATTACTGGTGTATTCGTGATTGTAATGGGCCCAATCAGTTACTGATCTTAAAGCTGCTCCACAAGCAAAATCGTCAGGTTGAGTGAGTAAAGCCATTAATGTAATAAAACCACCATATGACCCACCGTAGATTCCGATACGATTTGCATCAATATTGAGATGATTCACTACATATTTCTTCGCATCAATATAATCCTTGAGGTCTCTTCCGCCCATGTGCCTATATATGGCAGTTCGGTAATCCCTTCCATATCCATCACTCGCTCGATAATCTACATCCAATACTGTATAGCCCTTTTCCACAAGTAGATTATGAAACATGTATTCTCTATAATATCCACTCCAAAAATGATGTGCATTTTGAAGGTATCCAGCTCCATGGACAAAAAACACTGCTGCACCATTTTTTTTCTCTGTTGATGGCTCATATAATCGTGCATGCACAGGCTTGCCATCACTAGCTTCAAAAGTGATTGATTTAGGCTTCATCCAATTATAAGCATTAAATTCTTCTGAGGTTGATCTGGTGACTTGCATCTCTTTTGAGCCGGGTTTATTCCTAGTCAAATACAATTCCCATGGACGATTACTTGAAGAATAACGATATGCAAAATAAGATTCGTCAGGAGAAATGACAAGTTCATGAGCACCTTCCTCATTGAAAATAGAATTCATTGAATTGTCTTTCAAATTCAATTCAAATACATTTCTGTCTCCGGGATGCGTTTTATTACAGGTTATGTAAAGTTTATCGGAATTTTTAGATGGACTAACAGATCTGACTTCAAAATTTCCAGAAGTTTTAGCATCGATTTCATTCGAATTAAAATCGTAGGCATAAATATGTGAATACCCTGTTCTTTCAGACTGAAAGAGAAATGATTCATCTATTTTCCACCAAGATAAATATCCTGGTGCCATATTCCATGAGGAAATCCCTGGCCCACCAATCCAAGCTTCGTCATGTTCATGAACAAGTTCAGTGGTTGTTGCATTTTTCAAATCCAAAAGTACAATCCATCTGTCTTTATTATCTGCAGAACGAATATCCAGTATAGCTGCTTCCTTTTCTTCAAAAAACAAGGTATTATTCATAAATAAATGTCGATCCTCAGGAAATTCCAACGAATCGGATTCACCTGTATATGGTGCCACCACCTTCAAGCCGGTGAGTGAAGAAAAATCAACCCATATTAAGGTATCTTTATCTCTAGAGAACAACCCTAATGATTGATGAGGCTCATTTTTTGAAACTTTGGGTCTGGCTCTTTTGGTCATTGTATATCCGTCGGCATTCACAAAGGACATGTAGCTGGTCTCTTTTTGATTTGCACTTTGATGCTTCTTAAGCAAAACATATTCTTCTCTCGGATGAATTTCCATAGAGATTATATCACCGATACCTGTGTATGTTGATTTCAATTTACGATTACCATTGGTAATCTGACTCGAAGTTTCATCTTCAGAAAAATACTCAAATAGTTCTTGTTGTTGTTCGAATAAATAACCCTCGTTTTTTGACACTTTTTCTATTGGCTGATCAACAAAATGTGTCACCTGCTGAAGTTTTGTGGGTTCACTGAGAGTCCATTGAAATAAATCTTTCCCTATTTGAAAATAAATTTGACCTTGGTCATTTACACGTTGTAAATTACTAATTCGCATAGCTGATGAAAACACTAAACTTTTCTTTTTTTGTTTTTTATCCCAGCAGCTTATTTCATTATTCTTTATTTCATATTGACGCTCAAAAGAGGACTGCGAACGATCAAAGTATATAAGATTTTCGCTTGCTGTGTCAATGATTTTGGTTTTGTGATTGTAACACAAAGTTTTGAGCTTTTTACCTTGCAATAGGTCATAACATACTTTCTCTCCCGAAACATTCCAGCGAATATTTTGAGGTAGATGTCCGATGAATTCATTTCCCTTCATTATTTGAGCAAGCTCCAATTGTGCAATCGTCAAAAATGGAAACATAAAGATTAAGGCAATACATTTTTTCATTTGCTAAAATTAGCAAATTGAACATAAGAAAGAAAAAAGCAGATTTAAAGAAATAGCCAAAGAGTTAAAGTCAAAAATTTAATACTTTCGTAATCCATGAAGCTGATCAAAAAATTATTGTTTAAGGTATTACCGCAAAGTACTTATCTCAAGCTTCTTCATCGATCATTTTACCTCCTCTATGATTTGAATCTTTTAAAAAACAAAAAGAGCTTCAAATACCATTACATGGTTAAAAAAATTATTCAGGATGGTGACATCATTATTGACATTGGTGCAAATTTGGGTTATTTCAGTAAAACATTTGCACGGATTAATCCAAGTGGAAAAGTCATTTGTATTGAACCACTTCCACAATACTATGCGGTCTTAACCCATTTCTTAAGACATCGAGAAAATGTTGAAATCCATAATGTTGCCTTGGGAAGAGAAGAAGGAAAAGCAACCATGATACTTCCCAAATCTAACGGAATGATTCGGACAGGACTACCATATATTTCGAAAAAAAATGAAACATCGGAACATCCTACCCAGGAAGTAAATATTGTCAATCCAATCTCATTACTTAAAAGCCTTTCGAAAATTGATTATATTAAATGTGATGTAGAAGGATTTGAATGGATTATTTTTCAAGAACTTAAACAACTCATAAATACCCATAAACCTATCATTCAAATCGAGATATCTACAGAGAATAGAAAGGATATGCTTCATCTCTTTACAGAACTAGGATATGAACAGATGGGAATTGCAGATTTTCAATTGGTTAAAGAAACAGGTGAACAAAAAGAGGAAGGAGATTTTTTATTTGTACCTAAAACTAAAGTGCAAGAATTACTGAAATAGAAACATGAAATATCTTATTTTATCAATAAGTCTTTTGCTCTTAGTGGTGTCTTGTAAAAAAGGTGCAGGAACTTTCGTTTTAAAAGGGCAAGTTGAGGACCTTACTTTTAACGAACCTTTATCAAATACCTGGGTAAAACTTTATAAAGTTCCCATCGGAACTACGAGCCTTGTTATTCAAGATTCGATGCTGTTGGATGAATCAGGCCAATATGAATTTTCATTTCCAAGAGAACAAATCGAAAAATACGTAATTAAAATAAATAAAGAGGGATATTTTGCAATCCAAGAAGATATATACTTTTCTTCACTAACATTAGAAAACAATAACATCAGCAATTTTCAAACACATGCAAAAGCATGGGTAGGTATTACCCTATTAAATACAAATCCGGAACCTACGGATATATTGACATACACCAAACAAGAAGGCCTTCAAGACTGTACGGAATGCTGCCCGTCAGGCGAGCAAGTGTTTTATGGAGCCATCGATACGAGCATTTATTGTATTAACAATGGAAATGAGACCTATTCTATTTTATATAATGTTTTTGGTACAAATACGGTGGATATTATTTCGCAAACGACTCCCCCATTCGACACGACTTACATTAATATCACATATTGATACTTATGAGTTGGTTATAAATATTAGCAAAAAAAAGACTACTTTTGCATTCAAATTTTAACTCATGACAGAAAACTTTTCTTTCGACGATCTTAAAGAGAGATATAAAAACAGTAAAATTTTTAAAATTATCTCCATTTCTGTATCCGTTCTTCTTATTGGAGTACTTGGATTTTTAGGATATAGACAATTCATTTGGAAGCCTGATAATGAAAAATCAAAAGAGGCTTATGTGCCTGCATTAAATGTAATTGTTCAAGAGCAAAATAATCCTCAAAGTAATGCGAAAATATCTTCAATAGATCCTATCAAAAAGCTTCAAGGAGCCGTTAAAAAGTATGATGGTAAAATTGGAGGAGAAATCAGCAAGTATATATTGGCTACACAATACATAAGAAATGATAAATACAAACAAGCATTGGTTTTACTTGAAGATATTTCTGTTGATGACACCTATCTGACAGCCATGATTGTTGGACTCCAAGGTGATTGCAAATCAGAGCTAAAAAAATATGCAGAAGCGGTTGAATTATATAATGAAGCTTCTAAAATAAATGAGAACAGTGTAACGAGTCCAATGTATTTGTTTAAGGCAGCTCTTAACTCTGAAAAACTTAAGAAAAACAGCGAGGCTTTGGCTTATTACGAAGAAATCGCATTTCATTACCCAAATTCTTTTATTGCTAAACAAAAGAATATGGAAAAATATATTGCAAGAAGCGCAAATAAAAAAAAATAATTAATGGCAACATCCATTAAAAACTTGTCAGAGTACGACAAAGCAAATATCTCAAATGGTGCCGATTACAAAATCGGCATTGTTGTTTCTGAATGGAATGAAGCCATTACTTCAAAGCTTTTAGACGGTGCTCTTAAAACATTCCGAGAGAATGGTGTGCGAGATGAAAATATTCTCATTAAAAACGTTCCTGGTGCGTTTGAGCTTCCTTTAGGAGCACAGTCAATGATTGAAAAAAACAATTTGGACGGTGTAATCACAATAGGTGTTGTTATTCAAGGTGAAACAAAACACTTCGATTATGTTTGTAGCGGGGCAACTCAAGGTATCATGAATGTGATGCTCAAAACAAATACACCCATTTCATTTTGTGTGCTTACTGACAATACCATGCAACAATCTATAGATCGTTCAGGAGGGAAACATGGCAATAAAGGAATCGAATGTGCTGTGAGCCTTCTTAAAATGATTGAACTACAAAAATCTTTAAAATGACGCTAATCAAATCCATTTCAGGTATTAGAGGAACAATTGGCGGAACAATAAATGAAGGCCTCACTCCTATCGATACCGTTAAATTTGCCTCAGCTTATGGCTCATGGCTGAAATTACAACACCCTAACCAACGACTTAAAGTTGTCATTGGTCGTGATGCAAGACCATCAGGCCAAATGATATCTGACTTGGTTTGTGCAACACTGACAGGACTTGGAATTGACATCGTAAATTTAAACCTTTCAACAACGCCGACAGTAGAAGTAGCAGTTCCTATTGAAAATGCACACGGCGGAATTATTCTTACAGCCAGTCATAATCCGAAACAATGGAATGCACTAAAATTATTAAACGAAAAAGGAGAATTTATATCGGCCAAAGAGGGGTCAGATTTATTGGAAATTGCTGAAAGCGGAAATTTTCAATTTGCCGAGGTGGATGAGCTAGGAACGCTAAGGAATGATGATAGTTACTTAGAAAAGCATATTCAGGCCGTATTGAATCTTCCTTTAGTGAATACAGAAGCCATTTCAAATGCCAACTTTCACGTTGTCGTGGATGCTGTAAATTCTACGGGAGGAATTTATGTTCCTGCTCTTCTTGAAGCCCTTGGTGTCAAAACCATTACTAAGCTATATTGTGAACCAACAGGTCAATTCCCTCATAATCCAGAGCCACTTCCACAGCATTTAAAAGACCTTTCCGATAAAATCAAGGAGGTCAATGCCGATATTGGCTTTACAGTTGATCCAGATGTTGACCGATTGGCTATGGTCTGTGAAGACGGTTCAATGTTTGGAGAAGAATATACACTTGTGGCAGTAGCAGACTATGTTTTGTCTCGCACCCCAGGTGCAACCGTATCCAATTTATCATCAACAAGAGCATTAAGAGATGTTACGGAATCTAAAGGACAAAAATATTCGGCGTCAGCAGTAGGTGAAGTAAACGTGGTTTCTTTAATGAAAGAGACAAATGCTGTTATTGGTGGTGAAGGAAATGGTGGAGTGATTTACCCTGAGCTTCATTATGGCAGAGACGCATTAGTGGGTATTGCCTTATTTTTAAGTCATCTTGCACATCAAAAAAAGAGTGCATCAGTATTGAGGGATTCCTACCCTCGTTACGTTATTTCTAAGAATAAAATACAGCTCACTCCTGAAATCAATGTAAATCAGCTTTTGTCTCAAATGGCTGAAAAATATAAAAATGAAGAGGTAGATACCACAGATGGAGTTAAAATTTATATTGATAAAGAATGGGTACACCTAAGAAAAAGTAACACCGAACCCATTATCAGAATCTATTCAGAAAGTCATTCTTCTGAAGCGGCAAATTCACTTGCAGAACGTATCAAACAGGACATTAAAACCTTCATTTAAAGTCTTACTTTAAGTTAAGTTGTCCACATTTCATTATTGATAACTCATTTACGATTAGTTAACATATGGTTAACACATCCGTATATTGAATAGAATTAATAAACTTAAATATTATGAAAAAGTTATTTACTTTAATTGGCGCGATTCTGATTACAGGATCCGTAATGGCTCAAAAGCCAAGTTCAGACAGTCCTTTCTCTCTTGAAGGTAATATCAATTACAATTCAATGGACGGAATTTCTTTCACTGCACCAAGTGTTAGACTACGTTATTTCTTCAAAGATAACATGGCAGGAAGAGTGGAAATAGGGATGATGAATACCTCAATAAATGATAGTACTGGAACGAGCATGATGAATATCGGCCTAGGCTACGAATATCATCTGGATGGAACTGATAAAATGTCTCCTTATTTTGGAGCGCGTGTTGGATTTGGATCTGATACAGATGCTGCTGATGTAAAAACATCTAGTCTTGCATTCGGTATTGTTGGAGGCATGGACTATTATGTTCGTGAGAGTATTTACGTGGGGCTTGAATTAGGCCTTGGGTTCGGCTCAACAACTGTAGGTGATGCTGATGCTGAAACCACCTTTGGAAACTCAATGATGAGTGCTGTAAGAATGGGTTGGAGATTCTAACAAACAACAACTAAGTAGTTTTATTAAGAGGGCTTCGGCCCTCTTTTTTTTATCCAATAAATTGAAAAAATATCAACTATGTTATATCGAATATTCATTAAGTGTTCGAATTATACAGTCATATGCTTATTTTTAGCATTTGTAAAGTATGGAAGATAAGAGAAAGAGAATAGAAGTTTGTTATACCCCCGGGGAATATGACTACTTCAAAGATGAATTTGAAATTGTTGTGGTTATAGATGTTTTAAGAGCAACTACCGCAATATGCGTCGCTTTTGAATATGGAATAAAGTCAATCATCCCGGTGCCAACTCTGGAAGATGCCTTAGAATACAAGAAGAAAGGATTTCTCGTTGGCGCTGAACGAAAAGGACAGATTGTTGAAGGTTTTGACTTTGGAAACTCACCGTATTCTTATATGAAAGATGAATTCCAAGGAAAAGATGTGGTACTGACAACAACAAATGGGACCAAATCAATTGCTGCAGCTAAAGATGCAGAAACACTTGTGATTGGAGCTTTAGTGAATTTGGATGTGCTCACCACATGGTTGATAAAACAGAATAAAAATACGCTTTGCCTTTGCTCAGGTTGGCAAGACAAGTTCAACCTTGAGGATACCATTTGCGCAGGGGCCATATCCGATGCATTAATAAATACGGGAAACTTCACCTCCATTGAGGATTCCTCTATCGCTGCGAAATACCTTTATTTGTCTGCAAAAGACAACTACATGGGCTATTTAAAATCGAGCTCCCATCGCCGAAGATTGAGAAACCTAAATCTCAATGAGGATATTAAATATTGCCTTACACCAAATAAAACCAAGGTTATACCCATTCTAAAAGATGGCAAACTCATTAAACTGACGACATGAAAACACTTTTATATGTTTTAGTCTTATTGTTGTTTACAAATACAGAGCAAATGCCAAAAGACGCTCATAAGGCCACCTGGGGATTCTTTGGACATAAAAAAATCAATAGACTTTCGATTTTCACACTTCCAAATGAAATGTTTGGTTTTTATAAAGAACATGTTGAGTACATTACTGAACATGCCGTAGACCCAGATAAAAGAAGATATGCCGTGGATGGAGAAGCACCCTGTCATTATATCGATTTAGATCATTTTTATAAAGAAGGTGAAGATCCATTTAAAGTAATGCCTAAAAAATGGAAGGATGCAGTGGAAAAATATACCGAGGATACCTTAATGGCCTATGGAATTGTACCTTGGCACATACAACGCGTCAAGTATAAATTACAGAAGGCTTTTGAAAGAAAGAATCTTGACCTTATACTTAAGTATTCGGCAGACATTGGACATTACATTGGAGACGCTCATGTTCCTCTACACACCACAGAAAATTATAACGGACAAATGACCAATCAAAAAGGGATTCATGGACTTTGGGAAAGTCGACTTGTGGAAATCAATGCCGACACCTATGATTATTTTGTAGGGAAAGCCACATATGTAAAAGACGTTCTTGGATATACCTGGAATGCGGTCAGAGAATCACATATGGCATTAGACTCTGTTCTTTCAATGGAAATTGAAACAACCAAAGAAATTCCTTCCGATAGAAAATACGCATACGAAAGGAGAGGAAATGTTACCGTTGAAACCTACTCCAAAGAATTTTGTGCTCTATATCACCAAAAAATGAATGGCATGGTAGAACGAAGAATGAAAAAGGCCATTATTGCGATTGGTTCAATTTGGTATACGGCATGGGTAGATGCTGGACAGCCTGATCTCCGCGAATTACAAAACACCCAGCCAAGCCCCGATCTTGTCCAAGAACTAGAAGCCTTAGATGCTCATTTTAAAAATGGCGAGCACAAAGGCCGAATTTGTGAATAAATAAATCAAACGATTTTTCTGTATTTAATTCTTTTAGGTCCCGCATCTCCTAGACGCTTCTTTCTATTTTCCTCATAGTCAGAATAAGTTCCTTCAAACCAATACACCTGAGAATCTCCCTCAAAGGCCAAGATATGCGTGCAAATTCGATCCAAAAACCATCTGTCATGAGAAATAACAACTGCGCAACCCGCAAAATTCTGTATTCCTTCTTCTAAAGCTCTTAATGTATTCACGTCAATATCATTGGTTGGCTCATCTAACAAAAGCACATTCGCCTCTGTCTTCAAGGTCATGGCCAAATGCAATCTATTTCGCTCACCGCCGGATAGCACACCGACTTTCTTGTTCTGATCTGAACCGGCAAAATTAAATTTCGATAAATAAGCCCGTGAATTGATTTTCTGTTTACCTACCTCTACATATTCCAATCCATTAGAGACCACATCATAAACACTTTTATCGGGGTGAATGTCCTTATGGGTTTGGTCAACATATCCAATTTTTACAGTCTCACCAACTGCAAAGCTACCTCCATCTGGATCTAGCTCATTCATAATCATTTTAAAAATCGTTGTTTTACCAGCACCATTAGGTCCAATGATACCGACAATTCCCGCTGGTGGAAGCTTAAAATTCAGATCATCATACAATAGCTTTTCGCCAAAGGATTTAGCGACAGCATTGGCATCAATGACATTTGTACCAAGGCGAGGACCATTTGGAATAGGAATTTCAAGCATTGCCTCTTTTTGTTTGGTGTCTTCGGAAAGCATTTTTTCATAATTCTGAATACGGGCTTTATTTTTTGCTTGTCTCGCCTTAGGATTCATTCTTACCCACTCTAGCTCACGCGCAAGTACCTTTTGTCTTTTTGACTCTTGTTTTTCTTCCTCTTTGAGTCTTTTTCCTTTTTGTTCCAACCAAGATGTATAATTCCCTTTCCAAGGAATACCCTCTCCCCGATCTAGCTCCAAAATCCAACCTGCGACATTGTCTAAGAAATATCTATCGTGAGTTACAGCGATAACTGTTCCGGCATATTGTTGTAAATGCTGTTCCAGCCAATCAATAGATTCTGCATCTAAATGGTTTGTAGGCTCATCCAAAAGAAGAATATCTGGGTTTTTTAACAACAAACGACACAAAGCTACTCGTCGTTTTTCTCCACCAGACAAAGTTTCGATTTTCTGATCGTCTGGAGGACATCTTAAGGCATCCATAGCGCGATCTAATTTTGTATCAAGCTCCCATGCATCAAGGGCATCAATTTTATCCGATACCTCTCCCTGCCTTGCTATGAGTTTTTCCATTTTATCAGGATCGTTCAAAACAGCTTCATCCATAAAGGAATTGTTGATCTCTTCATACTCCTTAAGCACATCAACCGTTTCTTGACATCCCTCCATAACAATCTCTTTAACTGTTTTATTCAAGTCCAGTTCAGGTTCTTGAGGCAAATACCCTACAGAATAACCCGGCGAAAAAACCACATCTCCTTGATAGGCCTGATCTAATCCAGCTATAATTTTCATCACTGTAGATTTACCAGAACCATTTAATCCAATAATGCCAATTTTGGCTCCATAAAAAAAGGACAAATGGATGTTTTTAATAATCTGTTTACCTTGTGGAGTTGATTTGGTCACTCCTACCATTGAAAAAATAATCTTTTTATCTTCTGACATAACTATTTAAAAATTTTAGAGGTATAAATATGCCATTTGGCAAAGCGATAAAGAACAGCGGTCTTCATCACACCTATACCGTAAGTAATTGATCTTTTGAAATTAATGGATGAAGAACCTTCATCATATTTGGTTGGGCAGCTCACCTCACCAACAGTATATCCACTATAGCAGAGCTGAGCAAGCATTTGATTATCGAAAACAAAGTCATCGGAATTGCATTCTATACTTATATTCTGAAACACTTCTTTAGAAAATGCCCTGTAACCCGTATGGTATTCCGAAAACTTTTGAGCCATCAAAACATTTTGAAAAAAAGTCAAAAACCGATTTGCCATGTACTTATAAAAAGGCATTCCTCCCTTTAGTGCGCCTTTACCAAGCATACGCGAACCAATGACCACTGGATATACATCATAGGCAATCATACTTGACATGGCATGAATAAGCTTTGGTGTGTATTGGTAATCGGCATGAAGCATAATGATGATATCTACTTCCAGCTCCAATGCCCTTTTATAACAGGATTTTTGGTTGGCTCCATATCCACGATTTGCTTCATGCTGAATCAAGTTAGGGATACCTAGGTCTTTTGCTTTTTGCGTAGTTTCATCTTTACTGGCATCGTCCACTAAAACAACAGTATCTACAATATCCATTGGAATATCTCCATAAGTATTCTCCAAAGTTTCAGCGGCATTAAACGCTGGAAGAACGACTGCAATACGCTTACCATTTAACATAGAATCAAAAATAATCAGGATATATGAAATGAGCATAAAATTCTCAAAGGGAATATATCTTTGAGTAACTTTGTTACATGAACATTAATGCTCCTCTTGCTGAAAGAATGCGTCCAAAAAATTTGGAGGAGTATATTGGTCAAGAGCATTTACTCTCAGAAAACGGACCCTTAACGCTGGCTTTGAATGCAGGCGTTATTCCCTCTATGATCTTTTGGGGACCTCCAGGTGTAGGCAAAACTACATTGGCATTTCTCATTGCTGAAAAGCTCAATAAACCTATACATACCTTATCTGCGATTTCATCTGGAGTAAAAGATGTTCGTGAGGTCATTTCAAAGGTTCAGAACGCCGGAATGTTTCAAGAGAGCGGAACGATACTCTTTATTGACGAGATTCACCGATTCTCCAAATCTCAGCAAGACTCACTACTTGGAGCCGTTGAAAAAGGAATTGTCACACTTATAGGTGCAACTACTGAGAATCCTTCTTTTGAGGTGATATCGGCATTATTGTCACGTTGCCATGTATATACCCTAAAGGAGCATACAAAAAAGGATTTGTGCCTTTTATTGGAACGTGCCATTAAAATTGACCCCATTCTTTCCAAAAAGGAAATTGAGCTCAAGGATCTCGAAAGCCTTCTCGCTATATCTGGAGGAGATGCACGAAAAATATTGAACGTATTTGAAATCATAATCAGTACACTTTCGAAAGAGAAGAAAATTGTCATTACGAATGAGCTCGTGATGCAAAATGCGCAACAATCACTTGCGCGTTATGACAAAGATGGCGACCAGCACTATGACATCATCTCTGCCTTTATTAAATCTATACGGGGAAGTGATGTGAATGCCAGTATTTACTGGCTGGCAAGAATGGTTGAAGGTGGCGAAGACCCCAAATTCATTGCACGTCGACTGATCATCTCAGCATCTGAGGACATTGGCTTAGCAAATCCAAATGCCCTACTAATGGCAAATGCCACTTTTGACGCCGTTGAGAAAATTGGATGGCCGGAATCTAGGATTATACTTGCTCAATGTACCATCTATTTGGCCAATAGTCCAAAAGGTAATGGTGCATATATAGCCATCAATAATGCACAAGACACCGTTAAACGTACTGGAAACCTAAATGTCCCGCTTTCGATTAGAAATGCCTCAAGCGCCTTGATGAAAGAACTAGGATATGGAGATGCATACAAGTATAGCCATGATTTTGAAGGTAATTTTGCGGATCAAGAATTTCTTCCCGATGATATAAAGGGAAGCTCTTTTTACAAAGCAGGTTCAAGTAGCAAAGAAAAAGACATAGAAGAACATCAAAATCGATTGTGGAAAAATAAGTACAAAAAGTAATGGGAACAATTGTCTTTTATATTGTACTATATCCATTATCACTGCTTCCCTTGTGGTTCTTGTATGGCTTGAGTGAGCTTATTTACATCTTATTGTATTATATCATTGGATATCGCAAAAAAATTGTAATCAATAATTTAAAAAACAGCTTTCCTGAAGCGTCAGCTAAGGAGATTCAAAAGATTACTAAAGCTTATTATCGCCACTTCTCGGACATCATTGTGGAGGGCATTAAAAATCTAAGTATTTCAAAAAAAGAGCTGCTAAAACGGTTCTCAGTAAAAAATCCAGAGCTTGTCGAAGCTTATTTCAATAAGAAGCAAAGCGTTATTCTCACCTCAGGGCATTTCAATAATTGGGAGTGGCTCATCACTATTCAAGATACTCTTCTTTCCCATCAAGCCATAGGTATTGGTATGCCTATATCGCAAAAATCATTGGATAGGGAAATCAATAAAAGGCGGTCTAGATTTGGTATGATTGTTACACATTCAGGAGATTATAAAAACAAAATTGAATCCCTAGACAGACCTTATGCCCTACTCGTTTTGGGTGATCAATCTCCTGGTGATGAAAGAAAAAGTTATTGGACAAATTTCCTCAATCAGCAGACTGGCTTTGTGTTTGGTACAGAGCACATA
>QOQC01000006.1 GCA_003331365.1 Flavobacteriales bacterium
AATAATGGCTTATTTACCGTAAACCCCAGTATTATAGGTTTAATGGTAGTGGGAGTTAGGGTACAAGAGTTCAGAGATGGACAACTTATAGGTGAAACCATTAGAGATTTTTTATTCAAAGTATTTGATTGCAATATCACCATGCAAGCTATTTTACCCGATCAAGATGAGTTGAGTAGTTTTGTTTCTTATTGTCAGGGATTAACTGTAGAATTTGAAAATAATTCATACGGAGGTTCAAGCTATGTATGGGACTTCGGTGTTTCGGGAACAAGTACCGATGTGAGTAATTCATTTGCACCTGTGTTCACTTATCCTTCCCCTGGAGATTACGTTGCTCAACTTATCGTAAATCCAGGATCAGAGTGCACAGATACGGCATACATGAATATTACAGTTAATAATCCTTTCTCTCTGGAATGGGAGGCGGAAGATTCATTGTGTATCTTGGGCAATAATTTTGAATTTATTGGCATCTCAAGCAATATGTCTGCGAATTTTGAGTGGCAATTAGATGGTGATGCAAGTATTGATAATTGGAATGGTATTGATATACCAGATATTTCCTTTTTAAGTCCTGGTTATCATACTGTGGTCTTAAATGGTGATGATGGAGATTGTAATACGTCTTTCGAGGATTCCGTGTTTGTTGTCCCACAAGCCGAGGTTGATATTCTGATTCCTGACGAAATTGAATGTATAGGTTTGACCATAAGTTTTGAGAGTGATTATTCAAATGTAAATTCACTTCTATGGAATTTTGGCAACAACGGTCCAAACTCAGATGAAAGTAGTATATCGGCCCCAGTGTATACTTACACATCATCTGGAACATATTCTATTCAGCTTATAGGAGAGTCAGTGTCCAATTGCTCAGATACCGCAAGTATAGAAATTACATTAAATGAACCTATTGTATTAGATTTCACCAATAATGATTCATTATGTATTACGGATGGTTTATACAATTTTCAGGCACAAGTAAGCGGGCCTTCTGGGGCGGAATATTTGTGGGATTTTGGGCAAAGCGCTTCATTAAATTCATCAAATGCATTAACAATTTCGGGAATACAATTTGATTCTCCCGGATTTCATGAGGTTCAATTAAGTGGGACATATGAAAATTGCTCAGATACCATAAGTGAATTGATTTATGTTTATGCCGAACCAACAATTGATTTTGATTATTTTGACGGGTTATTTTGCGCCCCAAGCTTGGCTCAGTTTATAAATTTGAGCACTGTTGATGGTCCTGGAATCTATTATTGGGATTTTGGAGATGGTACAGGTTCTGAAGAATTTAATCCAACACATATTTACACTGAAGTTGGGAATTACAGTGTTGGTTTAACGGTAATCTCGTTGGAGGGCTGTATTGATACCTTATATGAAATGCAGCAAGATATTTTTACGGTACACCCCTCTCCAGTTGCAGGGTTTCAGGTAAATCCTCAAAATGTTGATGTTTGTGATAATGAGGTTTCGTTTATTGATCAATCAATTGGAGGGACGACTTATTTCTATTTTTTCGATCAATATCAATTCACTAGTTCCGAGCCAAACTTCACACATGCTTATGTAAATGACGGAACAGATTACCCTATACAAGTAGTTTATAATGAATATGGTTGTACTGACTCAATTCGACAGGAGGTATTTGTGGAACCCTTCGTTATTTATGCACCCAATACTTTCATTCCAGATGGTGATGGAGTGAATGACATTTTTAATGTAGTCACAGATTTTGAAATGATAGAATGGGAGCTTAAAATCTTCAATAGATGGGGTGAAATGGTTCACAGGTCAGATATTATTCAAAATGGATGGGATGGAATGTATAAAGGAGTTGCGTGTCCAGATGGTATTTATACTTATGTATTTACCTATAAAAGTTGTGCAAACCCTTACACTGCAGAGCAAAAAAGTGGTTTTGTTAACCTAATCAGATAGCGTTTTTTTCTTTAACTCAAAATTTCTACCCAGGTACACCTTTCTTACCTGTTCATCATTTGCCAGTTCTTCGGCTGTACCTGATTTTAGAATACTACCCTCAAAAAGTAAGTAGGCCCGATCAGTAATGGAAAGTGTTTCCTGTACATTATGATCAGTAATCAGTATTCCGATGTTTTTCTTTTTAAGTGCAGAGACAATACTTTGAATGTCTTCAACCGCTATAGGATCCACTCCTGCAAAGGGCTCGTCCAATAAAACAAACTGAGGATCGGTTGCTAAAGCTCTGGCAATTTCAGTTCTTCTTTTTTCTCCTCCTGAAAGCCTGTTTCCTAATGTTTTTCTAAACTCCGTTAGATTAAACTCTTCAAGGAGCTCTTCAAGTCTGTTCTTTCTCTCTGAAGCTGATTTCGAAGTCATTTCAAGAATAGCCATGATATTGTCTTCAACACTTAGCTTCCTAAAAACCGAAATCTCTTGTGGTAAGTAACCCAATCCCATCTGTGCTCGTTTATACATAGGGAGGTTTGTGATTTCAGTATCATTCAAAAAGACCTTCCCGCTATCCGGTCGAACCAATCCAACAATCATATAAAATGATGTCGTTTTTCCAGCTCCATTTGGACCAAGAAGACCAACAATTTCACCCTGTTTAAGATGAATTGAGACATCTTGGACTACTTTTTTACC
This sequence comes from Flavobacteriales bacterium, assembly GCA_003331365.1. Classification (GTDB taxonomy): domain Bacteria; phylum Bacteroidota; class Bacteroidia; order Flavobacteriales_D; family Crocinitomicaceae; genus UBA952. Next base: position 2,641 of record QOQC01000006.1, read on the forward strand.
CTTGTAGCTCTTAAAAATATTTTCTGTATATAAATTCACTTCACCAATGTATTAAAAATTAAGCGTAAGTTTCGCTCTAATTCCAAGTGGATTTGAACCCGGGTCATTATGCGTCATTCTCCAAACCAAGTCAATTCTTATGAATTTAAATATATTTTCTATACCTGCAGTAGTTTCTAAATATGGGATTTTTCCAAAAGATCTTATAAAACTTGGATAAATCATTTCAGCTTGATGTCTCGAGCTAAGATTCCCATAGGCCATCTTTGTAGAGCTCACTAATCTTAAGTTGAGATGTTTTATTAAAGGGAGCTTATTAAAGAAAAAGCCATCCCAATGGTTTTCAAAATAGCCCTCCACATATTGGTCACTTATAAATTCTAAAAAATTCAGTTTATTAAAAGCCGAGGACATCAACCATAAAGATTGATTGCCTGGATGGGCATTTAATAAAGGATAAGCCAGGTTTCCAAAGATATACCCAACTTTTGCACCATAATTAAACCTCCCGAGAATACCCAGTTGCGTATTATGCTCCAATTGAAGCTCTATTTTTTGATATGAATATTGACTTCCCAATACGCCCTTTATTCCAAAAACTCCTTGAACAGCAATAATTGGATATTTTGAACGCAAGCTTGTTCTATCAAATGCACCGGCAATAAACTCTTCGTTTTTAGCCCATCTTAATCGGGCTGTAATTTCACTTGCCTTAATTTGTGAAATCGTATCGAGAGCTCCATTAGCTGAATTAACTCTTAAATAATTAGCTAAACCCAAGGGGCGATATTCTTTCCATTCAACACCTACAAACGCGATCAAATCCTTTTTTATGTCCTTTTCAATATTTGCCCCTGCCCTTGTTATAAAAGTTAGCTTATCAAATGGAGCGGTATTCAAAACAGTAGCAAAAGTATTTCCCATCGATACAGCATAAGGGGAAACCCCTATTTGTTCGATATCATAATTATAGAAAATGGATAGAAGCGCTCTTTTGCGTTTGGAAAGGTTCCATCGGATTAGGCCTCCATATTTGAATTTATTATCGCCAAAACCATAAGCTCCATTCACGCCAAATTCAATTCTCTTTGAGAATGCATTAGAGGTCCTCAATGATAACGCTGTTCTGAATCGTTCTACTGGGTTTACACTAAATAATGAATATAGATTTCCAATTTCTATTTTACCCATAGGGTAGTAACCTGTTGTTCCTAGGTAGGATAAGTTTTTCAATCGCTTAAAGTAAGGTGTCTGATTGAGAGAATCAATCATATGTCCTATTCCTCTTTCTTGTGCATTTAATTCAACAGTCCTTAGTGAGTTCCATGCTTCATCAGTTTTGCTGTTTGCTCCATTAGCAATTTCTACCGTATTGTCTGTTTTATAAAATGAGTTGTCCTTTTTTCGATTGATTTTGAATTCACTTCTTTCCGAATACTTTCGAGCGAAAAAGCCATAAACTTTTGTTTTTTTGGTGAGCTGAATATCTGCAATAAAGCGCTCTTCCTTTAACATCCAGAATGCATTTTGAACCTTTTCAAAATCATGCTGAAAGTAGAAGTCTTTTACAAAATTTAGGTTTGCGTTAGGAGACACGCTAGCCTCAATTCGTTTAACAGCAAACGAACTATCATTGATCCAAAGATTACCAGTAAAACAAAGATCTCGTTTTCGCTTTGGGATGTAACGAAGTTTATAACACCAGTCATTATCTATGAAAGCAGAATCTTCTAAGTAATATTTATAATAATTTTGACAATTGTTAGAAAGTGGGCTAACAAAAGATTTTCCGAAAATGGTATAAATGTTATCATACACATTCAATTCCAAATACATATCACCTAAAAATTGAGTGACTTGGATGTTCTCAATTCCTGTAGTTCGACTTGCCTCTATGATTTCTCTCTTTGTTTTGGGCCTATCCTTATAGTAATAACGTGAAATGGATTCACTAAGAATTAATGGAAGAAAGCTTTGTCCCTTTTCGGTAGAATCTAAATAATTGAATAATAGGCCCAGCTTATTCACCAATTTATTGCTTTTAAAATCATCACCAATATTGTTCAGATCGAATTGAATTTTATTGTAAAGCTTGTATTCATAGGCATCAAGCTTGTCCTTATTATTATTGTCTTTGTTGGCAATCACCTTTCGAATTAAAATCGTCGACGGGAGTTCGTCCGGTGCTTTTACGGTAATTTCATCAAAGTCTTTAAAAATACTTTTGAGCTTGAAATTAATATTGAGTCGAATATCAGCAGACTGGGATGACTGAACCTTCTCTATCAGTTGAGAGCTACTATGGTATCCTATAAATGATGCGATAATCGAGTCAGAGTCTTTGTCATTTGAATAGGTAATGTTATAATTACCTGCAGAATCCGCGAGGGCAGCTTTTTTTGAGTATGCGAATTGAACTTTCGCAAATGGAAGGGGAAGCTCAGTTTTTTCATCAATAATTTTCCCATAAACCAATACGCTTTGTCCAATAAGTGAACCAATGAGATGACAAAAAACAATAGAGATTGCGTATTTATACATGTTCTTTTATTCGCTTGCTTTTTTGGAAGCTTTCCTTGATACAAGGATTCCTATTTCATACAATAATAGTATCGGAATTGATACAATAACTTGAGATATTACATCGGGAGGAGTTATCAATGCTGACAATATCAATATAATAACAAGTGCATGTTTTCTGTATTTTCTTAAAAAATCTGGAGTAATGAGTCCAACTTTAGAAAGTAGGAAGATGATTACAGGGAGTAAAAAAAATAAACCTGTGTAAAAGACTGTTGAGATAATAGTACTCATGTATGAGCTAATTGTGAAATCATTTCTTATCTCCGAACTTATTTGGTATGAGCCAAAGAATTGTATGCTTAATGGAGCCACGACTAAATATCCAAAACTGATTCCCAAAAAGAACAAAATACTCACATAAAAAACGATTCCCTTGGCCATTTTCTTTTCTTTAAACTTTAACCCCGGCTTTAGAAATGACCAGATTTGATAAAATATAAAAGGGAAACCCAATACTAGCCCCCCCATAAAACTCATCATAAGTGCGTAGCCAAACTGACCTGAAACCGTCATGCTTTGAAGCTGGACTGGAATATCCTCAACACATGTGCCAAACCACTGACACATTAGCCTAAATGAAATAAAGTCATTGCTTTTCATTGTCATAAAAACATTTTCCATGATCCACTCTTGGAAAATCCAAATAACAATACCTATGCATACCACAGCTATGGCACTACGAACAAGTCTCCACCTTAGCTCTTCAAGATGCTCAAGAAATGACATCTGCCCCTCGTTCTGTTGATTTTTATTCTCTTTCATTTGTGGATAATCGGATACAAATTTAACCAAAAGGCTAGACTTGTTCAGTGATTATTGAAGAAAGAATTTAAGTTCGTAAATTGTTTACGACATGAGGTCATACATTTGATTAAAAATTACGTTATGAACCTACTTTTTGACATACAAACTATTAAATTCAATTCATTGAGCGATTGGTTAATTCTAAATGGTAAACTTAAAAAAGGGTCCTTGAATAGTGAACTATTCTTAAAGGTTGACCAGTCTTTTTTAAATAAAATATTAAACCGAATCCAGAGGGCAAATCCAGACACCTCTATTAACGACTATTTAAAAACACATGAGGACATTCACATCAATGACTATGAATTCGATTTCAACTCATTATTAGAAACTACTATTTCAATGAGTGAGTTGAAATTTCTAACAACATTAAATGAATATAAATTTATAAGGGCTTAAGGCTGAATAAATACAGTTTCTTCGTTTACCTGCTCAGGTTCAATTTTTATAATACCTTGACCAATCTTATTTAATTTTTGTGCCTTGATATCTAAAACTGCCACACCTGCTTGACCCAACTGATAAATGTCATTATAATTAAATGACGCTAGTCCAGCACCATTGGTATATGCTGTATCAAAAATGGCAACAACTTGAGGCGTTCCTTGGGTGTTTGTCCCGTACAAGACCACCATTGCTTCTGGCACTATAGCATTTGCCTCATCTCGAACGTAAATATTAGCTATGGTATCGGCTTTTTTTCGACAAGAGTAAAAAACTCCTGAAACCAATACGGCCATCATTACAATTAAAATTTTTCTTGAAGATTTCATATCTCTTTTCTTATGGTAAGTATATCGTTTCTACTGATGTAGTATTGATTCTACATCTTGTATATCCAGTTGCTTGTTTATTGTTTGATTTAACAAGTATATCAAAATACCCTGTTGTATTCTCTTCTCCTGACGTATTGAAGTATTGATCCATATCAACGGTTGTAAAGCCAGATGAATTCGTATATGAAGTATCTACAAATTCAAGCGTTGGTGGATTTGATTGCTGATCTCCAATCACAACAACTCTCGCTCCGTTCACCAATTGATTTGTTGAAGACCTCACAAAAACCTTTAATATTGCTGGGTCTTTTGGCCTGCAACTCATCACTAAAAGAGTCGAAAACAGTAGGGTAAGTAAGAAGAGTTTTTTCATAGCTATCAATCTTGATTTCAAAGTTAAGTTATTATTTTATTATTTAATAATATCATGTACGATTCTTTATCCAAAGTGTTACTCGACAACCATATCAAGTTTATTATTTGTTTCCTCAATGAGTTCGATTGTTGCCGATCCTATTTTATCATTTTTTTCTGCAATTACTTTTAAAATAGCAACTCCACTTTGTCCTGGTTGATAAATATTACTCAACTCAAACTGTACGACCCCATTTGAGTTTGTTTCAGATTCATATATCGCTTCAACCGAAGGCGATGGAGAAAGCGTAGGTTCTCCTTCAACGTATACAAATGCGTTTGGAATGACATTCCCGTTATTGTCTTTAACTGTTACTTCCAATGTTGTTGGCTCTACTTTGTAACATGAAAAAAATAAGAATATCAGACAAAACATCTGCAAAACGTTCTTTAGAATCATTTCATTTACTTTTGTTGTACTTTTGTATAGTACAATTTACTATGTCAATAAGTTACACCTTAGGTTTATGATTGAGGAAATTCAAAAAATAGAGGAAGAAATAGAGGCGTTCCACGCAAAAGATGCCTCAGACATTGAAAAATTTAGAATTCGCTTTCTTGGATCAAAGGGACTTGTAAAGGGGCTATATGCACTACTTAGGGAGGTGCCAAATGAAAATAAAAAGGAATTTGGACAAAAAATAAATGACTTAAGGTCTATTGCTGAATCCAAGTTAAACAGCTTAAAGAGTTCAGATAAAAAAGCGGTAAATAAGAAAGCAGAAGAGGATCTTTCAAAACCCACAAAAGTAGATAGTGTAGGTAGTCATCACCCTTTATCTATTATTAAAAGAGAAATTGAAGATATTTTTAAAAAAATTGGCTTTTCAATTTCAGAAGGCCCTGAAATTGAAGATGATTGGCATAATTTTTCAGCATTAAACTTTCCCCCAGAACATCCTGCAAGAGACATGCAGGACACTTTTTTTATTCAAAAGGGAAAGGAAGAAATTGCGCTACGCACGCATACCAGCTCAGTTCAGGTACGTGTAATGGAAAATAATCAACCGCCTATTCGAACTATATCGCCTGGTCGAGTATATCGAAATGAGGCCATCTCTGCTCGGGCTCACTGTTTTTTTCATCAAGTGGAAGGACTTTACATTGATGAGAATGTATCCTTTGCAGATTTAAAGCAAACCTTACTTTATTTCGCAAAAGAAATGTTTGGAGAGAAAGCAGAAATTCGATTAAGACCATCATTTTTTCCGTTTACGGAGCCCAGCGCAGAAGTAGATGTTTCTTGTACGATATGCAATTCGAAGGGATGTAATGTTTGTAAATATACAGGCTGGTTAGAAATATTAGGATGTGGAATGGTAGATACAAATGTCCTAGAATCGAGTAATATAGATTCAAAAAAATATTCCGGATTTGCTTTTGGAATGGGAGTAGAAAGAATTGCACAGTTGAAATACAAAGTCAATGATTTGAGAATTTATTCAGAAAATGACATACGTTTTTTAAATCAATTTAAATCCGAACTTTAAATGGTATGGATTGATTTAAAAGAAAGCATTCAGCTGGAGAATGAAATCATTCAGAAAAAAGGAAGTCATCTTATTTTCAAACATAGCCCAAGGTGTGGGATTTCCTCAATGGCATTGAGGAGATTCGAGCAAACTGCTTATTTCAAGAATTCAAAAGATACATTTTGGATAATCAACGTTCTTTTGTCAAGAGATATTTCTAATAAAATTGCACAAACCTTTAGTATTCGTCACGAATCCCCTCAAGTACTTTTAATAGAAAATGGAAAACTCATACATCATGCATCTCATGCTGCTATTGACGGGGATTTTATTTTAAAAATTCATTGAATGAGGAACATGGTTAAATTTCTAAGTATCGGTCTTTTCCTTGTATTATTAATATTATCTTGTTCAGATGAGCCCACTGTATCGGATGCCCAAAATATTGAATTTGGTTTTGATACAATGTCTAGTTATTATTCCACCCAGAAGGGAAGTACGCTTGAGTTTAATTGCAAGGGAGCTCAGTCTATGGATTTAATTGAATTATATATAGATGAGCAGAAAGCCGAAACCTGGACAAACCCTTCTTCTGATAATTTTGAGACATTGATTTCATTGAAGCTGGGCATTTACCCCATCGAAATTAGAGCTTATCAGAATTCAAAACTTATTTCGGCAGACGCCAGAAGGTTAATCGTAAATGCCTCAACCGCACCAAAGAATATAAGTTTTGATCTTATATCTAGCCATCCCCATAACCCAACAAATTTCACTCAAGGATATGAGTTTAGTAACGGGAAATTATTTGAATCAACAGGAAACCCTAATAATGATGGTTCAACAAAAGTCGCAGAAATCAATCAAAAAACAGGAATTTCAATCCGAGAGATAAGTCAACCCAATCCCATTTTTGGGGAAGGGATAACAATTTTAGGAAATAAAGTGTATCAAATATCATGGCAAAACCAAAAGTGTTTTGTTTATGACGTAAATACTTTTGAATTGGATACCTCATATATTTATCATGGTGAGGGATGGGGTTTGTGTAATGATGGCAATTATATCATTATGTCCAATGGAACGCATGAACTAATGTATCGGGATCCAGATGACTTTTCAGTTATTAAAACACTTTCAGTACATACGGATCGTGCAGCCGTTACAAATCTTAATGAGCTTGAATTTTGCGAGGGATATATTTACGCAAATATATGGACAGGAGAGCAAAGACGACAGCAAGACAGTCGAATTGATTTATCTAAAATAGTCCAAATTGATGCAAGCACTGGAGTGGTTGATGGTGTTATAGATATTAGAGAATTAATCGACAAATCCTTTAAAAAAGGAGTTCCGAATGGTATTGCGTATCGAAAAGTGAATAACAGGTTTTGGCTAACAGGGAAATATTGGAATGAAGCCTATGAAATTTCTATTAACCCTTAAAAATAGATAGGTGAAAAATTTAGTTTTTCTTCGGTGTAAATTAGTGTTGGAAATGGGAGCTTAATCGAATTGATTATTGTAAACATGGAAGCTAAAAACTTAGATTTAACCTTGAACTCCGTTAAGTCAATATCTAAAGAAAATAGAAACTCTCGATTACTTGAGTACCCCATGTATTGCGAAGAATTTCCTTTGAGTCTACCATCAATGCTATGCCCCAAACTTAGCATGAGCCACTTAGGCCAAGCCGAAATACCAAGATGACCTGGAGAAAAAGAAATCCAATAGCTTTGACCATTGTAATCTTTGAGTATTGATTCTGCTATATTCTGACCCAAAACCTCTGGTCGAATTTCGGAATATTCGGTGGGATGAAACGAAAATTTAGGCTGAAAGATTTGCTTTAAGAAGTATTTTTCTTGAAATAAGAATAAACTTGCACCCATTAAATTTGCCCCCATATCGCTCCATGAAAATCCCCAATTTGGACTATAACCATCCATTATTTCTATTGTACTTAGGTAACCAAAGGAAATAGAGGCAGATAAAATCATGCTTTTGTTTTTGGAAAGGCCAGACCACCTGTATGCTTTATTCATAAGCCTGGTCAATTCATATGAAGACATGGCATGTCCATATTTATCCATTTGAAGCCAATTTTTTGAATCATCAAAAAAATGAAAGGATGCATCTTCATCGTTGCTGTACCAAAGTTGTTGAAGACCTATGATGCTAGAGACAGATATTGAGCCAATAGCAGAATTTGTGATAAGAAATCGTTTTGGATTTATTTTTGCTGTATCCGTATTTTGAATTTGTGAGTTGGAATGCCAATACAGAGAAATACAACAAAGAAAAAATAGAAATCTCATGTTTCGAATTTAGAGAATATAATCTATAATATTGCGTTTCAATTAGTAGAGACTCTTAATTAAAAAAAATCATATGGTGAATAATAGGAAAGATTGGAATGATATTAAAAGTAATGATAGCTGGTCTATTTTTAAAATAATGTCAGAGTTTGTTGAAGCTTATGATCGAATGGCTAAAATCGGTCCTTGTGTCTCAATTTTTGGTTCAGCGCGAACCAAAGAAGAAAACCCATATTACAAATTGGGCGTTAAAATCGCAAAAGACCTTTCAGAAAGAGGCTATGGGATTATTTCAGGAGGAGGCCCTGGGATTATGGAAGCGGCAAATAGAGGAGCTCAAGAAGGCGTAGGGCCTTCTGTTGGATTAAATATTGACCTGCCATTTGAACAAAACCATAATCCATACATTGATCCTCTACATAATTTGGAGTTTGATTATTTCTTTGTTCGCAAGGTCATTTTTGTAAAGTATTCTCAAGCCTTTGTGATTATGCCTGGTGGGTTTGGTACATTAGATGAACTATTCGAAGCATTAACTTTAATTCAAACTAAAAAAATTGCAGAAAGACCGATAGTGTTGGTCGGTAGCGAATATTGGGAAGGGTTAACATCTTGGATAAAAAAAACAATGCTAGAGGCAGAGCATAATATTTCTGAATCCGATTTAGAGCTTTTTAGAGTCGTAGATACCTCCGAAGAAGCTGTGGAGTATATTGAAGAGTTTTTTAGAACAAACTCTTTATCTCCAAACTTTTAATTGTTCAAAAGACTATATATTTACAGGGTGAAACAAAAACTGAAATTATCGTTTGACCAGGTTAAAAATAAATTCAAAATTTTTTTTAGAAATCCCTGGGTAAAGCTAAGTTTAATCAATCTTGGTCTAGGCATTTTGTTTTATTTTATCGTCATTTTTTCTACCATTAAATATCTTGATGTTTATTCTAATCACGGGGAAGAAATTGCTGTGCCCAATCTGGTCGGTAAAAAATCCTCTGTAGCAAAGATGCAACTTGAGGATATGGGCTTAAGCTATGAGATTTTAGATAGTATTTATGATCCGAGTCTTCCAAATGGAATTGTCAAACAACAAATGATTGAGCCGACATCTATTTCAAAGGTAAAAGTTAAAGAAAATCGAATAATTGGTTTGAGGCTTTCAAAAAAAACGGAACTTACGGAAATGCCGGATTTGGTATTTAAACACGTTGATTTTGCCCAAGGAATTCTCGAAAACAGAGGTTTTAGTTCTAGAATACAATATAAACCTACTAAGGAAGCAAATGGCTCAGTCTTGGATCAAAAGCAAAATGGGAAATCAATTACAAAGGGAACACGCATTCCTATTGGTTCTGAAATTACTTTAATTGTAGGACAAAATGAGGTAGGCGTTTTGGTTGAGCTCCCTAATGTTGTTGGAATGAATTATCAAGATGCCATAAGCCTACTTGGTTCAAAAGGGCTTGAATCTATTTCTACCATCTGTAATGACTGTGAGAACTTACAAGATACACTTTCAGCTGTTGTTTTTGGTCAATCTCCAGAGTATATGCCTGAAAAAACAGTTGAACGAGCACAACAAATTGTGGTTTTAATAAATGCTGGAGCAAATCAAACCGAAGAACCCATAGAATGATTTTTAAAAAAGTAATATCCTCCTTTTTCTTAGGCTATTTGTGTTTTTCATTTCATGCGCAGCATATTGAATTAGGGCCAATGGTATCGAATTCGGGAATATCTCAGACCTTTAAAGTTAAGAGTACAACAATTGACAGTTCATTCATTTACTATACTGACACAATAAATCTTCCTTTTTTTGACAATTTCACGGTTAATACGCAACAGGAATACATACCTGATTTTTCTAATCCTTTAACAGAGAGTGAATTGTTTTATATGCTTCTGGATGAAAGTACCGGATTACCCATTGAAAACGGGGTTTATTTCACCAATCAAATCACATTTCATCGCTATGTTGATTTGGCAAACGATACCTATTCGGACACAATTTTTACCCCTGTAAATGCAGAGCTGGCAGATTTTTCATCATTTCCTGTTGTATATTCACCAATTGATTTATATCCTCCTTATTACATTTATGATACTCTTGGTGTTTCTGACATATCAGATACGATATGGATTGAGTCTCCGCCATATTATCAAGATTCGGCAAGACAGTTTTTTATGCCGGTAGCTGATTCTACAAAGTTATGGATTGATGATTACACCTATCACAATTATAGATTTGGGTTAAACCCTCGAACCTTAGGGGTAATGACATTTGATGGCCTTGATGAAAATGGTTATCCATATGCAATTGGTACAGCAAATACAAATTACGCAGATTACTTAACATCCAAACCTATAAATCTTGAGCAATACGATGTGTCAGATTCTCTGTATATTTCATTCTTGTATCAAGCAGAGGGATTAGGAGATGTGCCAGAATCTTCTGATTCTTTAATTCTCGAGTTTTACTCTTCTATTCAAAATCAGTGGTTTCATATTTGGTCAGACTCAGGAACTGTTGTTGCACCATTTCGATTGGTTCACATTCCTATTCTAGACCCGAATTATTTTTCTGATGCCTTTCAATTTCGCTTTAAAAACTATGGGGGACTCTCCGGAGCATTAGATCATTTTCATTTGGACATGGTTTCTTTAAAATCAACTGAATATTCCGATACAGTTTTCAGTGATTTTTCATTTGTCTATCCGATCAATACTTTACTTAGGGATTACACTTCAGTGCCTTGGGATCATTATAAATCTTCAACGGATAACCAACTAACAGATTCATTATTTATTTCTCTATATAATGGCAGCGATACACCTGAGAATTATTTGGATGGTAACATTAATATTTTTTACAATGGTTTAAACGAGGGGTCGTTCACATTGCCTGGATTCGTATTAGCTGAGGGAGAAATCAATTATTTTCCGCTTGCTTTTGCAGATTCATATCATGATTTAACAGGAGGATATGAATATGACAAATCGCTCAGTGGTTTGTCTGAAGAATTCGAGGTTCTTACGAGTGCTACAGCCCAATTTGATAATTATGAACCAAATGATTCAATACGTTTCACCCAAGGATTTTATAATTATTACAGTTATGATGATGGCTCTGCTGAGGCAGCTTTTGGGCCAACTGGAACTCAATCCCAATTGGCTATTCATTTTGATGCATATGAGGCAGATAGCATAATAGGAATAGACCTTGCATTTGTTCCTTCAGTAAATGATGTTTCAGATAAATTATTTTTATTAACAGTATGGGAGGATAATAACGGAAGCCCTGGAAATGTTTTGTATGAAGATGATGTTTTTTCTCCAAGAACTCCAATATACGCTGATGGGCAGAATATTTTTACATCCTATTTTTTCTTGGACACCCAAAAAGTAGCCGTTGGAACCTCTTTTTTTGTTGGATGGCGACAATTAGATGCTGAAAGGCTCAATTTGGGATTCGATAGAAATATAGATAAGAGTAATGAAATCCTTTACAGTGTAGATGGAGGAGGGAATTGGTTGGTCTCTCCATTCCAAGGAAGTGCAATGCTCAGACCTATTTTTTCGACAGGAATGGATGTTTATTTAGGAGTAGAAAATATTGTTGAAATGACAAATGAAGTAATCATTTATCCAAACCCTGCTCAAGAAATAATTAATATAGAGGGAGATTCAAATTTAATGGGAAGAAAAAAAATCCTTCTAGATAGCTTTGGTAGAATATTGAAAGAAACAAGCTCAAATAGCTTTGATATATCTGCGCTGAACGCTGGAATTTATTTTATTTATGTGCCTGAATTATCCTCAAATTACCATAAAGTAATTAAACGCTAATTATGAAAGAAGCTGATGAAGAGTCCAATCAGGATGACTTATATGAGCATTATAAGTTTACAGCAGACCCGGGACAAGAAATCATTAGAATTGATAAATTTTTGTGTGATCGATTACCTAATTTCTCAAGAAATAAAATTCAGCTTGCCGCAAAAAACGGCAACCTTGTTGTCAATAATAATACTGTTAAACAAAATTACAAGGTCAAGCCAGGAGATATTGTTGCTTTAGTATTACCCTACCCAGTCAGAGAATTTGAGTTAATACCTGAGAATATACCATTAGAAATCCTACATGAAGATGATTCTTTGTTGGTCGTTCATAAAAATGCAGGTATGGTTGTTCACCCAGGGCATGGAAATCATTCCGGAACATTAGTGAATGCGTTAATCTATCATTTTGAACATTTACCTGAGTTACCTTCGGATTTTTCTGGAAGACCAGGATTGGTTCATAGAATTGACAAAAACACTTCGGGCTTATTGGTAATTGCAAAAACAGAATTGGCATTAACTAGACTAGCCAAGCAGTTTTTTGAGAAAACAACAGAACGTAAATATCTAGCATTGGTTTGGGGTGACGTGGAAGGCTCAGGCACAATTCAAGGAAAAATCGGAAGGTCTAAAAAAAATAGAAAGATAATGGCTGTTTATGGTGAAGAAGAGGAAGGGAAGCATGCAGTCACACATTATAATGTTATTGAAAGATTTGGCTATGTCAGCCTTGTAGAATGTGCTTTGGAGACTGGTCGGACTCATCAGATTCGAGTACATTTTAAGTCCATTGGACATCCTTTATTCAATGACCCAGAATATGGAGGAGACAAAATTTTAAAGGGGATTAAAACTTCAAAATATCAGAAGTTTATTCTAAATAATTTCAACTTACTGAAGGGTCAAGCATTGCACGCAAAAACGCTTGGTTTTGAGCATCCAGTAACCGGTAAAAAAATGATGTTTAATTCACAATTGCCAGAATATTTCGAACTTGTATTAAAGCGGTTTAGAGATTATTGTAAAAAATGACTTTTTTTCTTTATTTTTGCTTTTCCTTAATGATACGTCTAACGACTTGAACAAATGAATAAACTATTCTATCTACTTCTTTTCTCTGTAATAGGAGGAAATTTATATGCTCAGGGGACATCTGAGCCGAAGCATGTTCGCGAAGCAAATATCGCTTTTGAGTCAGGTAAGTATTTTGAAGCTATTGACAAGTTAAAAATAGCATACGACAAAATAGGAACAAAAGGATCTCTCAAAGAAAAAGGGAATATTCGATTTAAGCTTGCCGAATCCTACAGACATATTTCGCGATATGAGGAAGCCAATGAAAATTATGATGTATGTATTGAACTGAAATATTTTGATGTCAATCCAGATGTTTATTTTTTCAAAGGAGAAATGTTGAGAATGATGGGTGATTATGCAAAAGCCCAAAAAAGCTATTCAGAGTATAAAAAAATATCAGATGGAGCAAGGTCAAATGAGATAGAGACAGCTTTAAAGGCTTGTGAGGATTATAAGTTTTATGATATGTTAGAACCTGAAGTGAATTATCAGGTGAAGTGTGAGACAAAAATAAATCGAAAGGAATATGATATGTCACCTTCTTTTGCAGACAAGAAGGGTTATCAAGTTTATTTTTCATCAAGTAGGGAAGAAAGTTTTGGATCAGGACGGGATCCTATTACCGGTGAAAAGTATATGGATATTTTCGTAGCTGAATTTGATAAAAATGGTGATCCAACGGGGGTTCGATCTATTGATGAGGATGGAATAGTAAATACTTCAGAAAATGAGGGTACAGTGTGTTTTGATAAAAAATTTAAAACCATGTATTTCACCCGTTGTCCCAGTAAAGAAAGGATGAAACTTGGTTGTGATATTTGGGTAGTGGATGTTGCTGAAGGAGAGTTTACGAATGTTCGGAAAATGAATTTAAAAAAGGATGAGACTGTTTCGGTAGGTCACCCTTGCTTAACGCCAGATGGTAAAATGCTCATTTTTGCGTCAGACATGAAATCTAGTGGTGGAGACAAATCATTTGGAGGTAGAGACCTATGGTATGTTACCTATGATAAAAAAGCAAAGGCATGGAGCTCTGAGCCTAAAAACATGGGCCCAGCCTACAATACATCTGGGAATGAATTATTTCCTTCAATAGGCAAATCAGGTAAGCTTTTCTTCGCCAGTGATGGACACAAAGGAATTGGAGGTTTAGATATCTTTTATTGTACCCCCCTTAAAGATGAGCTTAACAAATGGGGTGGACCGATGAATATGGGTTATCCAATTAATTCTCCAAGCAATGATTATGCGATAACTGACCGTGGGAGAAATGGGTATTTTACATCTGAAAGACGTTTGACAAGCGGTCAAAATGCTCCGGATATCTGGAGTTATTCGGTTCCACCAAATCTATTTGATTTAAGAGTAATTGTTCATGAGTTCGGATCACCGAAAGATCGCATTGAAGGGGCGACAGTAACTGTATCACCAATTGATGGGGATGCATGGGATGGTGTAACTGATGAGAAAGGTTCAACCATTAAGTGGGATATTAAAAGTGGTAAAACCAGGTATATTCTTGATGACCAAGAGTATTCAATCAATGCCACCAAAGAAGAATATCTCGTAAACAAAGAATCTGCCATAATTTCTACAGTTGGATTGAAGGAAAGCCAAAGTTTCATAGTTGAAATTGAATTGGTGCATATAGAAGAGGAAATCAGAACACCTGAGGTAAGATACCCATTGAATCAATGGACCTTTATTAATGATGAGACATGTATGTCAAAAGATTCACTGTTATTTCTTTCAGATTTATTAACCAGTCACCCGACGATTACGATTGATTTGTTTTCTCATACAGACTCTAGATCTTCCGCAAGATATAATCAGGTATTGTCAGAAAATAGAGCTAAAGCTGTGTATAAGTTTTTGGTTGAAGAAAAAGGAATTGATCCAAGAAGAATTCAGCCAATAGGTAAAGGAGAGGCTGAACCAGCTTCATGGACCGATGAAGATGGTAAAGAAATCGTTTTAACTGAAAAATATATCAACAAATTTAGATCTTCTGATAAAGTTAAATTTGAAATGCTTCATCAAATAAATCGAAGAACAACTGCGCGCATCACAAGTCAAGATTTCGATCCAAAAACAGCTCCAGAGGCCAATCCGGAGTGGATGGAGTTCAAGCCTCTTAAGTAAATCTGAAACGTTTTTCAGCATTAAATAAATGAGAAGAATCATTCAAAAAATACTCTTTTTTTTTGAAATGCAATCTTATGGTGTTTGTGAATGGTGGGCACGGAAGTTGGGTATTAGGACTACAAAAGTAAGGTTGGGTTTTATCTATTTTTCCTTCGTCACCTTGGGCTCTCCATTATTAATTTATTTGATTATGGCTTGGTTGCTTGAGCATAAACATTATTTTACCCTCAGTGCAAAGCGAAAAAGAAGTATTTGGGAGTTATGAAAATTCTTATCTCAGGCAGTAATGGTTTATTAGGTCAAAAGTTGGTTAAACAACTATCTGAAAGGAACATTGAATTTTTGGCAACCTCCAAGGGAGATAATCGAAATACAGATTGCCCAGGCGCATGCTATCAGTCTATTGACATTACTGATAAAAAGCAAGTAGAAGATGTTGTAAAAAGCTTTATGCCTGACTCTATTATTCACACTGCGGCTATAACCAATGTGGATTATTGCGAGTTGAACCCAGACCTTTGTCACAAAGTGAATGTTTTAGGCACTCAAAATATATTTGATGTGGCAAAAAATATAAATGCTCATTTTCAATTGCTTTCTACCGATTTTGTTTTTGATGGGGCTAAGGGAAATTATAAAGAAACTGACAAGCCAAATCCCTTAAGCATATATGCTTCCTCAAAATTTGAAGGGGAAAAGCTATTAATGAATTCGGATTATAAGAACTGGTCAATTGCCAGAACCATTATTGTATTCGGTGAAGGCAAAAATTTGTCCAGGTCAAACATAGTTTTATGGGCTAAAGAAGCATTAATCAAAGGGAGTCCATTAAATATAATTGACGACCAATTTAGGGCCCCAACTTGGGCGGATGATTTGGCATGGGGATGCATTCAAATTTGCAAACTAAATGGCAAAGGAATTTATCACTTATCGGGGCCAGAAACCATGTCGATATATGACCTGGTTTTAAGAGTAGCAAAATTTTATAAGTTAGGAACGGAACATATTCATAGAACAGACAGTAAATCTTTAAATCAGCCAGCAAAAAGGCCTCATAAAACAGGTTTTGATATTTCAAAGGCGAAAAGAGAATTGGGATATCGTCCCAAAAGTTTAGAAGAAAGTTTAAGCCTTTTATCATAAATCTAAAAAGACTATCTTCGAAGCTGATTTAAAGAACCATACAGACTAAATTAGATTACATGAAAAAAGCATTCTTTATTTTACTCGCCACATTCATGCCTTTCATTTCATTGGCATCTGATAAAGGATTAGATCAGAAAATTGATGAGGCCTTCAAGCCCTTTTCAGATTTTGTTTCAAGTATTGTGTTTTTTGAAGTATTTAATGGTGCTCCTTTTGTAATTATTCTGTTGGTATGTAGTGCATTGTTTTTCACTCTGTATTTTGGATTTCCGAACATTCGATTTTTTGGAAAAGCCATAAATGTGGTTCGCGGGAAGTACGACCATGTAGACCATAGTTCTGTAGGGAATAATGATTTAGCTGTAGATGGAGATATTAAAGATACTATAGCAGACGAAAGCAAAGAAGGTGAGGTAACGCATTTTCAGGCTTTGGCTACCGCCGTTTCAGGAACAGTAGGGAATGGAAATATTGCGGGGGTAGCTTTAGCAATTGCATTAGGGGGTCCAGGTGCAACATTTTGGATGATTGTATGTGGTTTATTGGGAATGTCTTCAAAATTTGTTGAATGTACTTTAGGGGTGCAATACAGAGATATTGGCAAGGATGGAACAGTATATGGTGGACCGATGTACTATTTAAGTAAGGGTCTAAAAGAAAAGGGATTTGCAACCTTAGGTAAAGTAACGGCAGTTCTTTTTGCCATATTTTGTATTGGAGGTTCTTTTGGTGGTGGTAATGCAGCCCAAAGTAATCAAGCCACAATCGTATTAAAGGATTTAATGGGATTAAGCAGCACGAGCGCGGGAGCTATAATTGGAATTATTTTGGCCTTAATTATTGGTGTGATTATTATTGGAGGAATTAAAAGGATTGCCTCCGTGACAGAAAAAGTAGTACCATTTATGGCGGTCATGTATTTGATAGCTTGTTTGTATATCATTTTTACAAATTTTTCATTTATTGATGATGCATTTTCTTTAATTTTTACTGAAGCATTTAATCCCAAGGCAATAGGTGTTGGAGGTGTTATAGGTGTTCTTTTGGTAGGATTTAAAAGAGCTGCTTTTTCTAATGAGGCAGGAGCAGGATCGGCATCTATAGCGCATTCAGCGGTAAAGACGAAATACTCGGCATCAGAAGGATTAGTTGCCTTGCTAGAGCCATTTATTGATACGGTAGTTATTTGTACTATGACTGCTTTGGTTATCATCATATTTAATTTCGGAGGAGAATCCGGAAAGCAACAATTCCAATATGGAAAGGTTGAAGTTCAGGAAGAATTTCAGGCTGTAGAATTGAATCAAAAGCTATATAAAGTTGAGAAAGAACAAATTGTTGTTAATGCTGATACGATCCAAAAATCAAATAAAGGATATCCCATTTTAAGCATAGCGACATGGGAAGACAGTTTAGGAAATGAGGTTTCTGATATAGATACTACTTTTCTAACAGCAACTGCTTACGCAAAGATTGATGGAGTTGACTATAAAAAAGAAGGGGACTCTTATATTGTTGGTGGCGAAAAGCATAAGAACTTCAAAGGTAAAGTCATGATTGATGGAAAGTTATATGAGGGTGCGGGAATTACGACTCAGGCCTTTTCAAAGTATATTCCTTTTTCAAAATGGTTTTTGACAATAGCAGTCGTTTTGTTCGCTGTTTCAACCATGATTTCATGGTCCTACTATGGACTGCAATCCTGGAAGTTTTTATTTGGAAGAGGAAAAGGAGCGGATATGGCTTATAAAATCTTATTTCTTGTTTTTGTTGTAATAGGTGCCTCAGCAAGTATGAGCTCTATATGGGGGTTTTCAGATGCGATGATTTTTGCTATGGTATTTCCAAATATGGTAGGATTATTTTTCTTGTTCCCCGTTGTTAAAAAACAACTTGAGCGATATTTTCAAGCGATAAAATCATCTAACAATACGGACGAACAAGCCTAGTTAAAAATTAGAAGTTTATAAAAGAATCATTTTATATTTCCAAGCGCAAGAGAAAAGGGATTATTATATTATTTCTCATAGGTCTAATTATTTTATTAATTCCAAGAATACTGAATCACTACAGTGATCCAGAGGTATTGATAATTACTACTGAGAGTGTCGAACGCTTCGAATCTAAAAGATTATCGAATACAGAAAAAAAAGCGAAACCTGGTAAGAAAAGCAAAAAGTATTTTCCACCAAAAAGTAGGTTTAACCCAAACGATTATTCCTTAGATGACTGGATGGCATTAGGGCTATCTGTTAAACAGAGTCAAGCTATTTTAAATTTTGTTCAGCGGGGTATTTATTCAAATAGTGCTTTAGAAAAAATATATGTAATGCCCACCGAGGTATATGATCTAATTAAAGATTCTACATATTATGAAAAGCAAATCACTGAATATACAGTTATTAAAGATTCAGTAGTCAAACCTATTCCTCTTTTGGAAATCAATTCAGCCAGTAAAGAAGATCTAATTGAATTAAATGGAGTTGGTGAGTTTTATGCAAAACAGATTTTAAAATATAAAAATGAGCTGGGAGGTTTTGTATTTATAGAGCAACTTTTAGAGGTTTGGAAAATGCGATTAGAAACCTATGAAAAACTCCTGCCTCAATTGAGTATTGATATAAATAAAATAAAGAAGATTAATGTAAATACTTGTAGCATTGAAGATTTAAGATCCCATCCCTATTTGGATTATTACCAGGCGAATTCAATAATTAAAATGCGTATGCAAAAAGATGGATACAACGAATTACAGGAGATTTTGGAATCTAAATTGATTAATGAGGAAGAGTTTCAGCGACTACTTCCATATTTAAGTATATAGCCGCAGACCATAAACAATATTATGTTATTTGCTGTTCATACTAATAAAGGAGAACGGTATTTTTAGTTCCTTGTTATTTCAATTAAATTTATTTGCTCGATTTTCATAAAACCTCATAAAGCTTGGTTAAATTTGCAACATGACATTGGAAGATAAATTGAAGACAGTTATTCGTGATGTTCCTGATTTCCCTAAACCCGGGATATTATTTAAGGATATTTCAACGATAATGCTGGATCCCAAAATGTCTAAAGAAACTTTAGATCATCTGAGACAATTATATCTGGATAAACCAATCGATGCAATTGCTGGAATAGAAAGTAGGGGGTTCCTATTTGGATACCCATTGGCAATGGCTTTGGATGTTCCTTTTATCTTAATTAGAAAGAAGGGGAAACTACCATACAAGAAAATCAGCCATTCATATGATCTCGAATACGGAAGTGCCGTTATTGAGATGCATGAAGATGCTGTTCAGCGTGGACAAAATGTATTAATTCACGATGACTTGTTGGCTACTGGAGGCTCCGCTGACGCAGCTGCAGAATTAATTAAAAAGTGTGGAGGAAATGTATACGGATTTAATTTTTTAGTGGCACTCGAATTTCTGAATGGCCATGAAAAGCTTCAAATTCATTCTTCCAATATTATTAATTTAGTGCGCTATTAATTTAGAATAAAAACAATCAATCAACATGAATTTTGAGCTTAATGAAAATCAAACAATGATTTCACAAATGGTTCGTGATTTTTCTGAAAAGGAAATCCGGCCAAATTTGAATAAATGGGATAGTGAAGAGATTTTCCCAGTTGAAACCATGAAGAAGATGGGAGAATTGGGCTTATTGGGAATTTTTGTACCTGAAGAATATGGAGGCGCTGGATTTGGATATTTTGAATACGCAACGGCTTTAATGGAATTGGGTAAGGTTTGCGGTGGAATCGGATTGAGCGTTGCTGCTCATAATTCGTTGTGCACAGGTCATATTCTTTATCATGGAAATGAAGAACAAAAGAAAAAATATCTACCAAAATTGGCTAGTGGAGAATGGATAGGAGCATGGGGGCTAACAGAAGCAAATACAGGCTCAGACGCCATGCGAATGAAAACAACGGCTGTTCAGGATGGTGATGATTGGATTATAAACGGCACGAAAAACTGGATTACGCATGGATTATCTGGAGATGTTGCAGTTGTTTTAATTCGAACAGGGGAGCTGCTAGATAGCAATGGTATTACCACATTTATTATAGAAAAAGGAACTCCTGGTTTTTCAGCGGTAAAAATAAAGGACAAGCTTGGTGTTCGTGCTAGTGAAACTGCTGAGCTCATTTTTGATAATGTTCGAGTACCTAAAGAAAATGTAATCGGAAATGTAGGAGAAGGTTTTAAGCAAGCAATGAAGGTTCTTGATGGAGGAAGGATATCTATTGCCTCATTAAGCTGTGGTGTCGCACGCGGGGCATACGAGGCTTCTGTTCAGTATGCAAAAGAAAGAGAGCAGTTTGGAAAACCTATCGGAAAGTTTCAAGCGATTGCTTTCAAATTAGCGGACATGGCAACTGAAATCGAAGCGGCTGAATTATTAACATTTCAAGCTGCGTATTTAAAAAACTCAAAAAAACCAGTGACGAAAGCTGGAGCGTATGCAAAATATTATGCTTCTGAGGTTTCTGTTAAATGTGGAAATGAAGCCGTTCAGATTATGGGAGGGTATGGATATACTAAGGAATACCCCGCTGAGAAGTTTTTAAGAGATTCCAAGTTGATGACTATAGGTGAGGGGACATCAGAAATTCAGAAAATTGTGATTTCAAGAGAAATTTTGAAATAATTTGTTGGAACATATATAAAATAGCTTATCTTTGCAGTCCGATATAAATTAAAATATCTGTTTATTATGTTAATTATACCCATAAAAGAAGGCGAAAACATCGAAAGAGCTTTAAAAAAGTATAAAAAGAAGTTCGAAAAAACTAAGGTGATGTTGCAATTGAGAGAAAGAAAGCAATTTGAAAAACCTTCGGTTACAAGAAGACAGGAAGTAATTCGCGCTTCTTATAAGCAGAGAATGCAATCATTGGAAGGGTAACCTTCTTCAAAAATATACGTTATTTAAAGGAGTCATTAGACTCCTTTTTTTATGTTTGATAAATTCATTTCGTATCTTCAATTTGAAAAGCGGTATTCCGAGCATACAGTGCTTGCATATGGTCAAGATTTAAACGCATTTGTTGAATTTGCCGAAGTAAAAAAAATATCAGAGTTTGCTGATTTGTCATCCGCATTTATTCGTTCTTGGATTGTTTATTTGATTGAAGGTGGAATGAAAAATAAATCCGTCAATCGAAAATTGGCATCCTTACGTACCTTTTATAAGTGGCTTCGTAAGGAAGGGTTGGTAGATCGCTCTCCTATGACAAAAGTACAGGGACCGAAAAACGAAAAACATTTGCCCGTTTTTGCAAAAGAATCTGAATTACTGCCTTCAAAAATTGAGGAATTATTTTCGGATGATTACAGTGGAAAAAGAGATGCGCTGATGTTAGAGCTTTTTTATCAAACTGGAATTCGATTAAGCGAATTAATTGGTTTGACTCTTAAGGATATTCAAGGCAATCAAATTAAAGTGCTAGGTAAAAGAAATAAAGAAAGAATCATACCCATCTCTGATGATCTTGTTCAACAAATCCAAGAGTACCTTGAACTCCGTAAAGAGATTTCTTCCAAATGCGAGAATCTTTTATTGCTGGACAGTGGCAATAAACTATATCCAACTTTTGCTTATCGAAAAATAAATTATTATCTTGGAAAGGTAACGAGTTTAGATAAAAAGAGTCCACATATCTTGAGACACACCTTTGCAACGCACATGCTCAACAGAGGTACAGGTTTGGAAACCCTTAAAGATTTACTAGGGCATGCCAATCTCTCAGCCACACAGGTATATACTCACAATTCGTTCGCGCAGTTAAATTCAATTTATTCACAAGCTCACCCGCGTGGGCATAAAACCAGTTAAATATGGATACTCAAATGCACGCCATTCATTTCAAAGCAGACAAAAAATTATTGTCATTCATTCAGGAAAGACTCAATAAATTGGAGCAGTTCAATGATCAAATTGTTTCTGCAGAAGTTTATTTAAGACTTGATAAGGATCGTGAGAAAGAGAACAAAATAACTGAAATTAAATTACACGTACCTGGTAAAGATTTATTCGCAAAGAAACAATGTAAGAGTTTTGAAGAAGCAACGAATGTTGCTGTAGAAGCACTCAGAAGGCAAATCATGAAGGATAAAACGCGTTAGCACAAATTCATTTAATCTCTCCGTGTATTGAAAGCAAAGTGCTTTTTATTATTGACTCTAATATTTTCTGTTTCATTCTGTTTTACTCAAGAATTGACAAACAATGAAAAGGAATTGTATGAGCTTATTATGGCCTATAGAAAGCGCAATAATCTACCTAAAATTCCTTTGTCACCATCACTTACATATGTTGCTCAAACACATAGTAAAGATCTTGCTGACAACCGACCAGATATAGGGAATTGTAATGCCCATAGTTGGTCTGAAAGTGGGAAATGGACTTCCTGCTGCTATACCTCTGACCATGTCAAAGCAAGCTGCATGTGGGACAAACCAAAAGAATTGAGTAATTACAAATTTCCCGGATATGAGATTTCATGTGTAAGTTCTGATCAATTAACTCCAGAGGAGGCCCTTAATACCTGGAAATTAAGCACAGCACATAATAATGTAATTATCAATAAGGGTATTTGGGATGGCAAATGGGAGGCCATTGGTATAGGGATGTATGAGGGTTATGCTACAGTTTGGTTCGGACATTACCCTGAGCCTTAATTTAGAATTTCTCGATTAATTAGCTCCAGATAATCCATGGGTCGTCCCGTAAGTCTTTGGATAAGCTCAATTCTATTATATTCGTTCAGAATCATTAAATCTTCTATGACCCCATATGATTCCATGTATCCATCGTAAAATGAATGAATCATTCCTCGAGATAATTGGTCAATGTAGGAAACCACTTGTGATTGTTGAACTTCATCTGGTGCCTCTAAATCTATTGAAGAAACATTAAAGTTATCATGAACATATTCACATAAATACTCGGCACATTCCTTTAATGATTGTTTCTTGATTTGGGTGGGAATGTATTCATTGCCGATATCACGGACTCTTAATTCATCAAACCCCATTAAATATTCGCGGAAATTTTCGTCATCAGTTAGTAGCTTCATAATTTGTAGTTTAAATTACAAAGCAACACAATGAGTCCGTAATCTTTTTACGGACTAATGTAAATATGATTTTTGATTACTCTATGGTGTAGGTGGCACCAATTACAATGCCTCCAGAAACAGCTTGAGTGGGCTCATGCGTTGGGTACCAAAAAGAAGGATCTTCTTCACTGCCTAAAGCATAATTTCTAGCATCAACACCCATGAGGTCTCCAAAGCTGTATTGTAACCTGATACCTACAAGAATCCCAATGGGAATACTTTCTCCTAATGGAATTTTCGCACCAAATCCTAATACACCAGAAAGGTAAGAACCACTGTATTGTTCACTAACGTCTTTTGGATCATCTTCATATGTTCCTAATGGAGTTGTTCCAGATCTCGTATAGGTTGCTGAGGAAATATTCGTAAGCTGTGGGCCAAATTCTATATACGAACCACTTTCACTTTTAAACTTCAATAATAATGGAATCTGCAGAGTTTTTAGGTTGACACTTGAATTGTAAGTGTCTATAGTAGAATTGAGTATTGGATCTGTAATTACACCCTCATATGAGCCATTATGGGTAGCATAATTAAATTCTATTCCAATACCAATAATGCCAGCATACACATTTCCTGCAACCCCGTATGTTGAACCCCATCCCATCGCGTAGTCTTGACTTGCACCAAGGTCAGAAATATTTTTATTTAGTAACCAAGTTGAGTTTGCAGACCCTTTGGCCTGAACATCGATAGAAAATTGAGAAAATGTTGTTGAAATGCCACAAATAAGGGCTAGAATAAATAGGAGGGTTTTCATTTTATTTTTTTTTGTTTAGCCCAAAAATAAGCAAAACAAATCAAATCGGAATAGAGAAAATTTCAATATAGGTTTTTATCTTTTTAGCTGAAAAAAACTTGAGTATGTTTTATTTATTCCACGAATTTCAAGGATATAAAAATAAGTACCTTCCGTAAGCTCATTTCCAGCCCAAGAGTTGTCATAAGATTCAGCCTGATAAACCAAATTACCCCAGCGGTTAAAGATAAATATTTCGTTTTCAGGATAAAATTCAAGATACTGAAATGCCAACTGATCATTTATACCATCATCATTGGGTGTAATCACATTAATATTTTCAATGTCAGCTGGAACAACCAATAGGGTCTCGCATATATTGTCAAAGCATCCTTCCGAATCCACAATATTCAGGCAAATCTCATAATTTCCAGGTGTAGAAAATGCCTCAATAAAAACACTATCTGATGAACTATTTGACCCGTCTAGGGTCCAACCCCATGATTGAATAGGTGAATTATATACTGATGAGACATCAGAGGCCTGTAGATTAACATTCACAATTAATGGATTTGCATTTAATTCAATTTGAGCTTGGGGATTTGGAACAATATCAATGACAATTTCAGTGGTGTCCGAGTAACAATCTCCAAAGGAAGCAAATGTGAAATAAGATTGGGTTAAAGCCATTTCACTATTATTCTCAGCCGTAAATGAAATAGGTCCAAAACCATTAACACCTTCACCGAAATGTTGTACTGCACCTCCTTCTAAACAGCTAATTAATCCAATTTCTACAGTCTCTCCACTACAAAAAACATCATCATAGTCTGCAATGACATTTGGCGTTGGATCAATAGGCTTAGAATTATTTGGGATATTTAAAATACTTTGTCCACAGGCATCCGTAATTATAGGGGGAGGTATATCTAATGAAGTATAATTTTCATCACAATATATGGGGCAATCTGGAATCGTTAAGGTAAATACATTATTAGTAGATCCAGCTCCACACCCTACATTTTCACCCGCTGTAACCACCTCATTTGTCCAAGGATGTGTGAAGGTATATGGCGCCACTCCGTAGCGAGCGTATCCCGTTGCATTGAATGTACAGGTATTGGAACAAATGGAAGCCTGAGATACATAAAATTCATTACCATATACCTCCGGTGTTTTCCCGTAAACAACAACTCTAAAAGGCCAATCTGTAATATCATCGTAAAGTACATATTGTGTATTGCAACCAATTCCATAATCGCCTCTTGCAAGATTCATGCTCACCCATACGGAAGTATCATTACATGACTCGGGAAAACAGCAGGCTAGTGGATTTCTCAAATCAAAACTATCTAGATAAGCTGTTCCTGGGAGATCTGCGGTGGGGCCTACAATCGTAAAATTTTGAGAATTCGCACAGTTTGTACTAAAGTTCATTACTCCATCGCTCATGACTGCTGGAGAAAATGGATTGGCATAAAAACTTCCCGTTACAAAAAATCCACTTATCGTAACTCCTGCTGGAATAGTAACAAGAATACTATCTGAATTGAAAGCAGGCAAAAGACAGGATGGCATATCTCCTCCATTCCATTCAACCGGTGGACCGGAAATTTCAGGATCAATAATTACGGGATATGCTCTTTGGACATCAGATAACCAACTACTAGGCACACAAGATTCTAATCGGTTTTCTCCGTCCTTTTTCACAATTCGGTAACCGCCTAGGATATAGTTTTTATTTGAATCATAACATAGTAATGGTCGTATTTTTGCCACCTCGACTCCATTTTCATTTTGAACGACAAGAGTTCCGTATATTAAACCATCTTTCACGTAGGAGTGGTTTTTTAATGGAATACATTCAAAAGTTGTTGGCAGTTCAAAGGTTTCTGAAATAACCAAATTGTCTTGATTGGTCGGAATACTTTCATTTAATCTATAGGCATACTTAATCTTATTTTCTGAGAATACAACCTGTTTATCAATACCATCAAAATAGTTTTCAAAGTATGCCGTGTTTTTTTGAAATTCAAAAGAACTATTGACGTTCGGTTGATTCTGCAAATGACCTTTTCTCATTGTTAGCAAATCGTATTTTCCAATGCTTAATGAGAAGCTACCATCCTCATTAAGATATGTAGGATAGGGCTGTTGACTTGCTGCATACCCCGATTGTGATTTCATTAATTTAGGATCAATTCGTTCCATAGAGCCATTCTTGTAATAGTGAATAGGCTTTGATGAAAATTCCGATCGAATATCCCCTTTTGAATTCATAAAAAAAACAGCATTCAATGTTCGTTTGGAGATATCTTCCTGCCAATCTTCTATATACGTTGCAGGTTCTTCATTTAATTCATGAATCAGGTTTGATGAAAGTGAAGCATTGGGTGACCAGGACTCAAAATCATCATTTTGTCCCTTTATTGAGGAACAAATAAACAAAAATCCATATAGAAGTAAGGAATATTTCATGTATTTGATACATACTAAGTTAGCTAAAAATAAGACGAAATGATGGCAGGAATAGTTTTACCTACAAAACAAATATTGCTATTGATTTTCGAGAACTGTGCTTTTTTGAGCGCTCAAAATGGATTGCTCAATAGCATTCCATAATAATATTCTTTGCTGTAAGGCTTGCTTTGATATTTCAATGACCTCATGGCACTTGACGGTATCTTCACCACACATTACTTCTATCATCTTCAAAGAAAGCGGTCCATGCTCATCTCCATCCAATTCAATATGGCGATCCAAATAGTATCTCAATTTATTATAATAAAGGTTATCGGAATCTGCTTTTTTCAGAATTTCAATAAACATATCGGGAATTACATCTTCTCGTCCAAAGGTGAATGCGGCCGCAATGCAATGTCCCTTACCAGATTCAATGACTTCAAATGTAAATTGCACAAAATTCTTAACTGCAGGATCAACATGTAGCTGATTTAAAGCCGCTTTCACAGAGTAACCATTATTTATTAAATGAACGAGCTGAGTGACTTGGGTATCATCTGCACCTATTTGTTTCATTGCATCTAAGTACATTTCAAAATGACTCTTTGCTTCACCTTTTTCATTAATATCACTTTCCTCAGCGTGTACTATCTCATTGATAAATCGCGCCAAGTTAGCTGCTGGTCTTGGAGTCCATGGAACAGAAGTATTGGTCAGCTCATTTTGAAGTGCTTTAAGCAAAGACATAAAGTCCCAAACAGCAAAAACGTGCATAGACATAAATAGTTGAATATCTTTTATGCTATTAAGCTGCCGATAAAGCTCGTGATTCTGCAATTGCTTTCTTAGTGGAAGCAATTGTGCTTCCATTTTTTCAATCTGTGTCATAATCCTAAAATAATTCGCGATTCACTCGACTTTTGTCGAATGAGGATACAAAAATAACCAAGATTACTCAGATTTTGTTCTCAGTTAAACAGATAGATTTTAACGAACGAGTATTTTTTTAATCTCGTTGAATGAATTACTCTCTAAACGGACAAAATAGGTGCCTGAAGATAAGTGACTTATGTTGATTTGCGTGAATTCTTTTTGAGTCATAAACTGTTGAAAAAGTTTGCCATGAATGTCACTAATGGATATGATACTATTCGGCGCACATTTAATATTTAAGACGTCATTTGTTGGATTGGGATAGATGTTAAAATTAGCTTGTATTTCATTCAAATTTAAATCGGTATCATCAGCACAATTACCGGGCATATTAATATCCATCCAATTCAATCTATTGGTAATCCAGTTGATCATTGTGCTGATTTCCTCTTCATAAGATTGAGGAATTGGCTCAGGCTCAATCCAAATGGATTCTCCAATGAACTCATCCCATTTTTCAAAATTTCTTTGAATGGCTTGAGATAAATAAGTGGTGTCTTCAAGTATCCAATTGATTACGCTGTCTGTATGCATAAATGAAGATCGAAATTCAGTCCATCTGCATTTTAATCGATTTTGAAATACTTCGTCTTGCATCATACTTTGCCACCACATGGGCATAGATTCTAAATCCCAGCAATCCTGATTTTGTAAATAAGTCCAACCTGTTGGAATATGGTTTGAGCAAACCAGAGAAACACCGTAGGTCTGATCAAAGTCCCAAATTGGCCCTGCAACCAGCTTTCCTCCTTTACTTTCGGCATCTTTGTGCACGTATGAACTCAGTTTATACCCATCTGAATTTTTACTGAATTCATTTATCAATAAAAAGTCCGTAAAAGAGTTTAAATTGATGTAATCCGTATATCGGTTCCCTAAACTATTGATATAGTTATTTGCGAATAATGCTTCCTCAAATTCATCCATCCAGCTTTCAATATAAGCTGCCTGTTGGGGCTTGATTTTATTTGCCTTGGGATAATACCACTGATAAAACATGGGATTACCTCCCTGAGAATTGTAGTTAGATTCAAATCCTTGTGGGTCATCTAACCAATCCATTCTCAAAATATAACCACCGGTTAAAGAATCACCAGCGAGGTCATCTTCATCTAGCTTTTCGATATCCACCCGATCGTCATCTCGTTTGATTTTCTCTACCAAAATATAGATGCCTCGATAATCACCATTCAAAATGAGCTCAACATATTTCCACTCTGAGGCATATTGTCCCATGCGTTGTGCCAAGTAAAAACTCATCGGAATTCGGACTTGAGATTTATCAATCACCATAGCATGTAGAATCCAATCTTCTTCGCCTCCCATTCCGAA
Source organism: Flavobacteriales bacterium (assembly GCA_003331365.1). Lineage (GTDB taxonomy): Bacteria > Bacteroidota > Bacteroidia > Flavobacteriales_D > Crocinitomicaceae > UBA952. Next base: position 31,817 of record QOQC01000006.1, read on the forward strand.
AAGATTAACAGAGGTATCTGCATTCAAAGCCGTTCTTAATTCAATAGAATATGTTTTTTTATCAAACCCTTGCGTCGAGTTTCCGCGTGTTTCAATACCAATATTGCCATTGTAATGGTTGTAAGGGTCGTTTACTGAATTGATTCCGCCGTTTTCATCATAAATGATACCCATTGTGCCAATTATTTTAGGCTCGTCAGGAATATCTTCATTGTCCGTATCTATAACAATAATCGGAAGATTGCTATTCAATTGTGAAATACACAGGTGGTTAAAAATGATAAGAAAAGAAATTGAAATAAGTGCTTTAAAATGCATTGCAATGGATTTTTGAATATAAAAATAAGGACCTTGTTTAAGCAAATAAATGATATTACAAGTTATAACGGGCATTTTACTTTCTTGTTGTTTCCTTCTATTTTAACACAGTTTTTATTGAAATATGATTTTTATCATATTTTTCTTGAATAGCACGAAATATATTTGTCCTCAGAATGAAGAATAACAACACCATAAAAAGAATTATTGAAATTATTGCCATTGGCAATTGATCTTTGGATGGTATGATGAAAATAGGTTAGAGCCGTCCGAAAGGATGGCTTTTTTTATAAATATAAAATGAAAAAGAGGCTATGTATTACAATGAAAGCACACTTGTATTTTTAGATGGAAATTGGGTAAAAGCATCGGAAATATCCGTTTCCCTTTACAGTCAAACTTTGCATTATGGCATTGGTGTTTTTGAGGGAATCAGATCTTATAAAACAGAGGATGGTAACAAGATTTTTAAGGCTAAAGAACATTTTGAAAGATTGCATTATTCCGCGAGTAAAATGGAAATCGATTTACCGTATTCAGTAGAGGAATTAATAGACATTTCTTATGAATTATTGGATAAAAATGGATTAGGGGATGCTTATTTGAGGCCTTTGGTTTATCTCGGAGAAAATATGTCTTTACAAACTGAAAGTGAATCCCATGTCCTCATTGGCTCTTGGGAGTGGGGTAGATATTTAGGAGACAAACAACTTGATATAATGACTTCTAGTTTTCAAAGACCTAATCCCAAATCATGCTTTGTTGAGGCAAAAGTTACAGGTCATTACACCAATTCCATATTGGCAACAAATGAAGCTAAAAAGGCGGGTTATGATGAGGCACTTTTGCTTGATATGAACGGCCATGTGGCAGAGGGTCCTGGTGCAAATTTCTTTTTTGAGAAAGACAATGTTCTTTATACAGCCCCAAAAGGAAACATATTACAAGGCATTACTCGACAAACCATTTTTGAATTAGCAGAGGAGCTTGGTTTTCAGGTAATAGAAAAATATTTCACGCCCACTGAAGTGCATCATGCAGATGGGGCATTTTTCACTGGGACTGCTGCAGAAGTAGTGGGTATTAGAAGTCTAGACGGTAAGTTTTTCAACAAGCCATGGGAGCATGCCATGGGTTTTGAGCTAGCAAGTGCCTACAAAAATAGGGTACAGAAAAAAGAGTATAAAAATTTTGAATTGGTATAGTATGAAACTCAATAAATATAGTCAGAGAGTTACACAAGATGAGTCACAACCAGCGGCTCAGGCCATGCTACATGCCATTGGTCTTACAGTCGATGATTTTAATAAACCTCTTGTAGGTATTGCCAGTACAGGTTACGAGGGAAATCCATGCAACATGCACCTCAATGATTTGGCGAAGCTCGTAAAGAGTGGAACTGAGAACAAAGATTTAATAGGTTTAATTTTTAATACCATTGGCGTAAGCGATGGAATATCTATGGGAACTCCAGGAATGCGATTTTCATTACCATCTAGGGATATTATTGCTGACTCGATGGAAACCGTTGTTGAGGGGATGTCCTATGATGCGTTGGTAACTGTAGTGGGATGCGATAAGAACATGCCAGGAGCACTTATTGCCATGCTTAGATTGAACCGCCCAAGTATTTTGCTTTACGGTGGAACGATTTCATCAGGTTGTCATGAAGGTAAAAAGTTAGATGTAGTTTCTGCATTTGAGGCCTGGGGGCAACGGAATGCAGGGACAATTACTGAATCCAAATACAAGAAAATCATTGAGGAAGCTTGTCCGGGGGCAGGTGCTTGTGGAGGAATGTACACTGCAAACACCATGGCTGCGGCCATTGAGGCTCTTGGTATGTCATTGCCTTACAATTCATCCAACCCCGCCATGAGCGAGGAAAAAAGAGAAGAAAGTGTCGCAGCAGGTGAAGGATTGAGATATCTTGTTGAAAAAGACCTCAAACCCAAAGACATAGTTACCAAAAAGTCACTTGAAAATGCCATAAGATTAGTAACGGTTTTGGGAGGTTCAACCAATGCGGTTTTACATTTTTTAGCCATTGCAGATGCTGCGGATATAGATTTTACATTAGATGATTTTCAGCGTATTTCCGATGAAACACCATTACTTGCAGATTTGAAGCCAAGTGGAAAGTATTTAATGGAAGACCTCCACGATGTAGGGGGAATCCCAGCGGTATTAAAATATATGTTGAGTAAAGGAATGCTTCATGGAGACTGCCTGACAGTGACGGGAAAAACATTGGCGGAGAACTTGGCGGATGCTCCAGGGCTACGTCCGGGTCAAAAAGTATTGAAAACGACAGAAGATCCAATGAAAGATAGTGGACACATTCGCATTCTGAAAGGGAACCTATCTCCGGATGGCGCAGTTGCAAAGATTACAGGAAAAGAAGGTCTTTCATTTACGGGCGAAGCAAAAGTGTACAATTCAGAATATGATGCCAATGATGGCATACGAAATGGGGAAGTTAAAAAAGGAATGGTTGTAGTGATTCGTTATGAAGGGCCACAGGGAGGGCCAGGAATGCCTGAAATGTTAAAGCCGACTGCGGCAATCATAGGAGCGGGACTTGGGAATGAGGTGGCTTTAATCACGGATGGCCGATTTTCAGGGGGAACACATGGTTTTGTGGTCGGTCACATTTCCCCTGAGGCACAAGTCGGAGGCCCAATAGCACTCGTTGAAAATGGCGATCGAATTACCATTGATGCGGTAGAAAATACGATTAGTATTGAGCTTGAAGATGAGGTGCTTCAGTTGAGAAAAGAAAAATGGAATCAACCCAGTTTGAAAGTAAAGAAGGGCTCACTTTATAAATATGCAAGAATGGTTTCTTCAGCTTCACAAGGGTGCGTAACAGATAAATTTTAACAATGGAAGCACTTGAACTTACATCAAATAAAGAGACAAAAACAGTAAAACAAATGAGCGGAGCTCAGGCTGTTGTTCATTCTTTAATAGCAGAGGGCGTTGATTTGATTTTTGGATATCCTGGTGGTGCGATAATGCCAGTATATGATGCCTTATATGATTATGAAAATGAGCTAAATCATGTGCTTGTGCGTCATGAACAAGGGGCAACACATGCTGCTCAGGGATATGCGAGGGCTTCAGGGAAAGTGGGTGTTTGCATAGCTACTTCGGGTCCTGGAGCTACAAATCTGATTACGGGAATTGCGGATGCACAGATTGATTCAACTCCTATGGTTTGTATTACAGGTCAGGTAGCAAGCCATTTATTAGGAACTGACGCCTTTCAGGAAACCGATGTTATTGGTATTTCTATGCCTGTTACCAAATGGAATTATCAGGTTACCAAAGCATCAGAAATTCCGGGAGCGATTGCAAAAGCATTTTATATTGCAAGAACTGGAAAGCCAGGCCCTGTTTTAATTGATATTACCAAAGACGCGCAATTTGAGACACTCGAATTCAGCTACAAGCCATTTAAGGGAATGAGGAGTTATGTTACTTGTCCCTCATTGAATTTATCGAAGATCAAAGAAGCAGCAGGCCTTATAAATACAGCAAAAAGACCCTTGGTTTTATTTGGGCAAGGTGTAATTCTTTCCGGTGCTGAAAGTGAATTTAGGCGTTTCATAGAAAAAGCCGGATTGCCATCGGCATGGACGATCATGGGACTGTCCGCCTTAGATTCAGATCATTATTTAAATGTGGGGATGCTTGGAATGCATGGTAATTATGCGCCGAATAAGCTCACTAATGAATGTGATGTATTGATTGCAGTGGGTATGCGATTTGATGATCGGGTAACGGGAGATTTGTCTCGATATGCGAAGCAAGCCAAGGTGATTCATTTGGAAATTGATCCCGCCGAGGTAGACAAAAATGTCAAAGCCGATGTAGCTGTTTTGGGCGATGCAAAAGCATCTCTTAAGTTATTATACAATCTCGTTGAGGAAGAAGAACACAAAGATTGGCTGGAAGAATTCAGAAAATTGGAATTTGAGGAATACACTGAAGTTATCCATCAAGAATTAAACCCGAATGGCGAGGACTTGACCATGGGAGAGGTCGTAAGTTCAATAAATGAATATTCAAAAGGAAAGGCCATTGTGGTGACAGATGTTGGACAGCATCAAATGGTATCATGTCGCTATGCCAAATTCAAGCAAACAAGATCCCTCATCACGTCGGGGGGGTTAGGAACAATGGGGTTCTGTCTTCCGGCGGCAATAGGGGCAAAATTTGCGGCACCAAACAGAGAAGTTGTAGCCATAATTGGTGATGGTGGGTTTCAAATGACCATACAAGAATTAGGGACTATTTTTCAAACCAAAACGCCAGTTAAAATCGTCGTATTGAATAATGAATTTTTGGGCATGGTTCGTCAATGGCAGGAGCTGTTTTTTGACAAGCGATATGCTTCAACCACAATGGTTAATCCTGATTTTCAGCAAATAGTCAAGGGCTACGAAATCAAAACAAAAAAAGTAACAGAAAGAGAACAATTAAATAGTGCTGTCAAAGAAATGCTTGAATTTGAAGGAGCCTATTTCCTTGAGGTAAGGGTTGGAAAAGAAAACAATGTTTTTCCAATGGTTCCAACAGGAGCTTCTGTTTCTGAAATCAGACTTAAATAATAAAAATGAAAAGAAGATATACGATATCTGTTTTTACAGAAGACATAGTAGGCTTGCTCAATAGAGTGACCATTGTATTTACAAGGCGAAAAATCAATATTGAAAGTATTGCGGCATCTGATAGCGAGGTAAAGGGGATCCATCGCTATACCATTGTGGTTACCGAAAGTGAGGACACGGTTGGGAAGGTCACTCTTCAGCTCGAAAAACAAGTTGAGGTCATTAAGGCGGTTTATCATCTTGATGAAGAGGTAATACATCAAGAAATAGCCCTTTTTAAAGTGCCTACAAGCATCTTACTTCAAGGGGGTGAAGCTGAGCATATTGTTCGTTCACATCATGCACGAGTGTTGAGTGTTGAGGCCCAATTCACTGTTATCGAAAAAACGGGACATAAGCATGAGACACAAAAACTTTTTGAAGAACTCGAACCTTTTGGAATTCTTGAATTTGTAAGATCAGGACGAGTAGCCATTACCAAACCCATGAGGACTTTGACCTCAATAGTCAATGAATTAGAAAACAAACAATACAGTTAAAATGAAAAATTATTACAACAGCTTATCCTTAGAAAATCAAAAAATCCAGCTTGGAAAATGTGAATTTTTAGAAAGCTCAGAATTTGTGAATGGAATAGCATCCCTTAGGGATAAAAAAGTGGTTATTATAGGTTGTGGATCTCAAGGGTTGAATCAAGGATTAAACATGAGAGACTCTGGTTTGGATGTTTCATTCGCATTGAGAGCCGAAGCGATCGCCTCCAAAAGAAGGTCTTATCAAAATGCCATCGAGCATGATTTTAAATGCGGCACTTATGAAGAATTGCTACCTAGTGCTGATTTGGTAATAAACCTTACTCCAGATAAACAGCACACTGAAGTGGTTCATAAAGCCATGCCAATGATGAAGTATGGGGCTACTTTATCCTATTCTCATGGTTTTAACATTGTAGAAGAAGGGATGAATATAAGAGAGGATATTACGGTCATACTTATGGCGCCTAAATCACCTGGCTCTGAGGTTCGTGAGGAATTTAAAAGAGGATTTGGAGTACCAACTTTGATTGCAGTTCATGAAGAAAATGATCCAAATGGAACGGGCTTTGAATGGGCCAAGGCTTATGCCTATGCTACAGGAGGGCACCGTGCCGGAGTATTACATTCTTCCTTTATCGCTGAAGTAAAGTCTGATTTGATGGGAGAGCAAACCATTTTGTGTGGGATGTTACAAACAGGATCAATTTTGGCGTTTAATAAAATGATTGAAAATGACGTAGCGCCTAAACGCGCATCAAATCTTATCCAATTTGGATGGGAAACCATGGCTGAAGAGCTAAAAGAAGGCGGACTCACAAAGATGCTGGGAGGTCTATCAAATCACCAAAAGCTAAAAGTATATGAATTGTCTGAGGAGCTCAAAAATTTAATGAAGCCCTTGTTTGAAAATCACATGAGTCAAATTCTTTCAGGTGAATTCTCTAAGGAAATGATGAATGATTGGTCTAAGGACGATACAAACTTGCTTCAATGGAGGGCAAATACTAGAGAAACAAGCTTTGAAAAAACTCCTGCAATATCAGGTCGTTATGATAAGGCTGAATATTTCGAAAATGGAACCTTGCTCTTGGCATTTGTAAAATCAGGAGTTGAGCTGGCATATGAAACAATGGTCAATTCTGGAATAAAGGAAGAATCAGCTTACTATGAGTCGCTTCACGAATTGCCTTTAATTGCAAATACAATTGCAAGAAAAAAACTTTATGAAATGAACCGAATTATTTCTGACACTGCTGAGTATGGATGTTATTTGTTCGACCACGAATGCCGCCCATTACTTTCTGACTTTATGAAAAAAATAGACTCGAGTCTTATGGGAGAGACTTACTCAGATAAGACCGTTTTAAGTAGATACGATATCAATGAGGTCAATCAATCCATCGAAAATCATTCAATTGAGCATGTCGGTAGCAGATTAAGAGCAGCGATGTCGAAGGTTGAAAATCAACAGGAATATGTATAAAGTAGCTCTTGAAAAGGTTAACGAGGCTAAAGCCAATTTGGAATCAGTGGTGCTTGAAACACCATTGACGATCAATGCTACTCAATCCAGAAAATTCAGCTCTTCTATTTACTTGAAAAGAGAGGATTTGCAGCAGGTACGTTCATACAAAATTCGTGGTGCATTCAATAAGATATCGAGCCTTTCTCAAAATGAATTGCAAAAAGGAGTGGTTTGTGCGAGTGCGGGAAATCACGCTCAAGGTGTCGCCTTTTCTTGCTCAAAGCTGCAGATTAAGGGGTACATATTTATGCCCACGCCAACCCCAAAACAAAAGATTGAGCAGGTCAAAATGTTTGGAGGTAAATATGTTGAAGTTATCCTGACTGGAGATACTTTTGATGATGCTTTTAATGATGCCAAAAAGTTTGGTGACCGTCATCAGATGTCCTTCATTCACCCTTTTGATGATGAAAAGGTAATTGAGGGGCAGGCTACCATTGCAATGGAAATACTCCAGCATTCAGAAGTGGGGATCGATTATTTGTTCCTGCCAGTGGGTGGCGGTGGTGTTGCTTCAGGAATGTCTTCAGTATTCAAAGCACTGTCTCCTAAAACCAAGATCATAGGAGTGGAGCCAGTGGGTGCTCCTTCAATGTCACACGCGTTCGAGCAAGGTTGTCCAACACAACTTGAATACATCGATAAATTTGTAGATGGAGCCTCTGTCAAAAAGGTAGGAGCACTCAACTTTGAGCTATGTAAGCAACACCTTGATGAAATAGCTACAGTACATGAAGGTAAAATATGTCAGACCATTTTGGACATGTATAACAAAGACGCCATAGTGGTGGAGCCGGCAGGAGCGATGACCGTTGCTGTATTGGATCAGTATCAAAACGAAATTGCCGGAAAGAATGTGGTATGTCTGCTCAGTGGAAGCAATAATGATATCACTCGAACGGAAGAAATAAAAGAGCGGGCCCTATTGCATGCTGGAGTCAAGCATTATTTTGTAGTGCGTTTTCCTCAGAGGGCTGGAGCATTAAGAGATTTTATTGATAAGGTATTAGGACCAAATGATGACATTACTCATTTTGAGTACTCCAAAAAGCAGAGCCGCGAAAATGCTCCTGCAGTGGTTGGCATTGAGTTGGGCAATTCAAGTGATTTGATTGCACTTATTGAAAGAATGAAAGCGTTTAAATTCTATGGGGAATACCTGAATGACAAACCCGACTTATTTCAATTTTTGGTGTAATGAAATTATAATGTTTGTGCTCTTTGCCAAGGCCCTAGGTTATGGGCAATAATACCTTCTTTCTTGAGTATTGATTTCGCCATACCAGCTCTTCCTCCCGATTTGCAAACTAAGATGATTTCTTTTCCTTTTAGGGAAGCTGTTTTTGATTTTAATACATTCAGAGGGATGTTCTTGCTTTTTTTAGCATGTCCTGCATTGAATTCTTGGGGAGATCGAACATCTACTATAAGGGCACCATTTTGCATCAATTCTGTATAATCGATATTTGGCCCAAAGAATTTATTTTTAAGATAAGAGAGGATTTTCATAAAATAGTTTAATTACATCAAATTTAAGAAAACCAATCTACGTTCAGAGAATTAGACAGGTAGGATTATTCAAATGCCAATCCTTTAGTTAGTTTTTTATGGGGAAAAAATCCAAGATTATTTATTCTCAGAATTATTTTTCATTTCTTCTTCCTGTTCCTTATTCGCTCTGTAAATCATAGTGAGGTAACCCCACATATAGGCAGCAAAAATGGAGAATCCGACAATAAACATGATTGAATTGTCCATCATGATTTGTTTTCTTGGTTAGTATCTCTCCTGATTTGTCGAATCGCCACAGAAAAACCGAGAATTGAAGGCACCCAAATCCCTACAAAAATACCCTCTAATTTATTTCCTGTAAACCACAAAGAAACGGAATACAAAAAGGACAAAAA
>QOQC01000060.1 GCA_003331365.1 Flavobacteriales bacterium
ACCCCATTGATTCCAACAGTAGATGGTGAGCAATCATTATTGCAATTCTCGCTAAAAGTGATTTGTGGATCTCCTGACCAATGGTCTTCTGCATAAATGACATTATCTACTTCGATACAATACAAATCAGGGTTTCCACTAAGCCAAAATTCGTTAATACTTGTATTGTTGCCATTTGAAGCATTGATACATGACAATGAGTTGAACTGACAATCCACATGGGAAAGCTGCTCATTTTGTGTTAAGTCCAATTCTGCGATCTGATTAAATGAGCAATCCAAGTGGGATAAGTCATCCGCACCAGTCGTGATCAGACTCGTCAAAAGATTCCCTTTCGTCAATAAAACCGTGATATGTTTATTCTCACTGATATCCAATTCCGTTAGCTGATTCCATTCACACCATAGGTAAACCAAATCCAGATTATGACTCACATCCAAACTAGTCAATTGGTTGCCGTTGCAATACAATTCAATCAGCTCTGTGTTTTGACTCAAATCTATTTCAGTAAGCTCATTAAAGGTACAATCCAATACAGTCAAATCACTAAAATCTTGGATACCTGTTAGGTCCGAGATATTGTATCCTAAAAGCTGTAAAAATTGAACAGTATCTATATGATCAGTAAGAACCTGACCATCAATGACATCGTCATAGCCCAAATCGACTAAGGCCGTTTCAAAATTGACGTCTGGAATATTGGTAAATTGTGCTTTTGCAATTGTCATTGTACCAAGTAGTAAAATAAAAAGAATTGAATTTTTCAAGGTGATGAGTTTGATTGAGTCGACAAATAAAGTAATAATTTTTTATCTTTCCAATAAATAACCATCACAGAACCCAATCACTTTCAATTCAACCCATTGGCCTTTTATCAAGTGCCATTTTTACATATACTGATTCCGTTGGGTTTGGGTATTTTTTTCCAGTTTCACCTGGATGAAAACAACAACTGGTATATTACCATTGGTGCATTATTCTTGCTGGCATTCATTCTACAGTATTTCAAAGTCATTAATTTTTACCCAATATCCTTTATTTTATTCTTACAACTTGGATATCTAGGAATGTATTTACACAATTCAGCACATGAAGTTGAGCTATCCAATGAAGAATCATATTATCAAATCAAAATATTAGAAACAAGCAATAGTCGTAAAACGTGGAATAAAGGCCTTGCTGAAATTCAATATGAGTATAATACTCAAAATAGCTCAAGATTCATTTCCAAAAAATTATTGTTTTACACAGACAGCAATTCAATCAAATTGATTAGCGAAGGAGACATACTTCTTCTTTCTAGTAAAATCTCGGAAATAAAAAACAATGGCAATCCTGGTGAATTTGATGCTGTACTCTATTGGAAATCAAAAAACACAAACTTATTGACATTTTTTGATTACACAGATTTTTCGATACTCAAAAATGAGCCTATATCAAATAAAAATACGCTACGTAGTACCCTTATTGAAACACTTAAAAAACATCTGCCAAAATCTCAAGTAGGACTCGCACAAGCCTTATTTCTTGGGGACAAATCTGCACTATCGATTGAGACTAAAAATGCGTTTAGTGCAGCAGGCGCAATGCATTTACTCGCTATTTCAGGATTGCACATTGGACTTATGATTCTGGTATTGATCAACGCTTTTCGGTTTTTTTCTAGATATATAAGCAGATATCAAGCAACCTGCATTGTTATACTTTTCATTTGGCTTTACGCGTATTTAATTGGATTCCCACCAAGTGTTGTAAGGTCTGTTTTCATGTTCAGCCTGATTACTTTAGGAGCCTTGTTTAGTGCGCAAAAAAACCAGTTAAATCTTCTCGGCTTCTCGGCAGTGGTCTTGCTATTATTGAATCCTTGGTTTTTATTTGATATTGGTTTTCAACTTTCATACCTGGCCATGCTTGGCATATTCCTAACTTATCATCAAATACAGAAGTTTTATATTGCGAGAAATAGAGTAACTAAACTACTCTGGAATGGAACTGCACTTGGGCTATCAGCACAAATATTTACGGTTCCTTTGTGCCTCTATTATTTTCACCAATTTCCGAACTACTTCTTCCTTACAAACCTTGGCATCATATTGATTTCAGGTATTTTAATTTCTGTTGGAGCCGGACTGTTCATATTTACATGGTCTCCAATCCTTTCTACAGGAATAGGATTTGCCTTATCGACTTTACTTTATTTTCTGGTCTATTTCATAGATTTTATAGAGAAATTACCAGGCTCAGTCTCGAAAGGCTTCGAATTCAGTGAATTTGAATTATTAGGCATTTATTTTCTCGTATTGGTATTGGTTCTTTTAGCGATATACAGAGCAATTCCATTATTAAAATACTTTTTAACAATTGTCTTGCTTGGCATCATTGCCCTACATCGTTATCATCAAATGAATGAGACCCACTTAATACTGTTCAACAATAACACCTTTTGTTTTGCCATTCATACCCAAAAACATATTTATTTTTTTTATGATGATTCAAAAGAAAATGAATTTAAGTTTCATCGATTAATGGAATCTTATGAAAAGTGTTATCCCGGTGAAATTTCAATGCTTTCAGTTAAGGATAAAAACATTTCAACCTCATTTAAAAAACATAGAATTGCTTATCAAACATTAGATCAAAAAAAATATCTCACCCTAAATCAATCAAAATTCCAAATCATATATGACAATTCTGCTCAAAAAACTCAAAAAGAAAATCAAATAGGAATGCCCTGGATAGAAGGCATAGAGACATCTTTGAATAAACCAATAATTTTCCCTTTGCCGTAACAAAATCTAAGTAGCGTTCTACCCCAATGTTATTTTAATGTTAAGTATTTCAAAATTCTTGTTTTTGAATCTAAAAGATTGAGTACTTTTGCGCCTTCAAATTAAAAAGATAAGGATATGAAAAGTACCATTTTTGCCCTATTTACCAGCTTAACTATAACACTAAATGCGCAGGTCCCAAATTGGACTCAGCACACCTGTAATGCCAACGAATACAGCATGTACAAAGAACTTTCCAAAGGAAAAGCCGTACTGCTTAGCTTTGCAAACCAATGGAGTCCTGCATGTGATGAAACCGCAAGTAAAACTGAAGCATTGTGGCAGGAAATGATGAGCGAAAATGTAAAGGTTTTCGGATTTCTAAATGAAGATACCGAGTTTAATATGGCCGATTGTGATGATGCAGATGTATGGATGACAGAAAATGGTGTCACCTACCCCACTTTCATTTACGTTGAGGAAGTATTGAATAACTACATTAATAAATACACGACAAATGGTGTTGTAAACTTGCCTTGGTTATTGTTATTCTTCCCTGATAGTGAAAATCCTGGAAACAGTACCTTGGCATACAGTGGAAACAACGTAAATGAGGTTAATCATATTCTTCATGATCAATGGCTTCAGAGTGTTGGATTAAGTGAAGAGCATTCGCAAAACCCTTCAGTGGTCAAAATATTAGATTCACTAGGAAGAGAAACGAGTTTTAAAGCCAATACCGCTTTAATTTATGTTTTCAGCGATGGAAGTACAAAAAAAGTATTTGTAGCCGAATAAGCGAGCCTCACCAATCAAACAATGAACATCATGAAAACAAGAATTACCATACTCCTATTGTCAATTTGTTCAATAAGTTTAGGTCAGGTGCCAGACTGGACTCAAACGACATGTGACGGAACAGAATACAACATGCAAGATGAGCTCGATAAAGGAAATGCTGTTTTAATTGATTTTACGGCAATGTGGTGTACGCCTTGTAATAGCATTGCTCCAGTAACTGAGCAAATCTGGCAAAACTTTGACAATGGCAACAATCATTTGATGGTATTTGGATTTCTGTATCAGGATAATTCTTTTAATACTTCAGATTGCCACGACGACTTTGTATGGACAACAGCTCATAACCTGAGCTATCCAAGCTTTGTAGATATCGAAGATGTTCTTTTTGAATACGTTGAAACCTATGCTGAAAATGGCTCTGTTGGTTTTCCATGGCTTTTGCTATTCCTTCCCGAAAACAATGAACATACAGAAGATTACCTCGCATACAAAGGGCACGACATCTCTGAGGTGAATCAAATCCTTAACGATGTATGGGCTCCACAATTGGGAATTAGTGAGCAAATGCAACCTGAAAAGAAATTGATCAAAATTGTAGATCAACTTGGAAGAGAAACAGCTTATCAGCCAAACACTGCCTTAATCTATGTGTACAGTGACGGAAGTACAAAGAAAGTTTTCACTATAGAATAAGTTAAATTTTATTTTCGTTTATAGTTTTTATTGAATGGACGTAGAGATATCTTTCATAGTTTTATCTTTACAAAAAAATGAAAATGAAAGTCATTTGTCCGAAAGAATGTAAAGAGCGCATTACCAAGGGGGAAAGCATTGAAATTGTTGATGTTCGAGAGAACTACGAGTATGAGCAATGCAATATAGGTTCCCTTCATATTCCAATGTCTGAAATCATAGAAAGACACGCTGAGCTAAACTCGAACGGTCATCTCGTCATCATGTGCAAAACAGGAAAACGTGCAGCAGCTGTTGCAAACTTACTTGAATGTGAAACGAGTTTTGAAGATGTTTGGGTCATGGAAAATGGCATTACCGGCTGGAAAGAAAAAGTAGACGCTTCTTTAAATTTGGAATAAATGGAAATCATCAATCAGCTTATTGATTTTATCCTGCATCTGGATTCCCACCTGTACACCATGATTATGGATTACGGAAATTGGATCTATCTCATCCTGTTTTTAATTGTATTTGTAGAAACTGGTTTGGTTGTAATGCCCTTATTACCTGGGGACTCTTTGCTTTTTGCAGCAGGCACTTTTTGTGCAGGTGTAGTTCAAAATGGTCAGACGGCTGAGCTGAATATTTTGATTGTTATACCACTTTTAATCTGTGCGGCATTAATGGGCGACAACCTGAATTACTATATCGGAAAAAACATTGGTTTAAAAGTAATGCAATGGAAAATCAAGGGACGACAAATTGTAAAACAAGCATACATAGATAAAACGCAGTCATTTTACGACAAACATGGTCCCAAAACCATCATTATTGCCAGATACGTTCCCATTGTCAGAACCTTTGCTCCATTTGTTGCCGGTGTAGGAGAAATGAAATATTATAACTTTTTAAAATACAGTATTATAGGTGCTATTACCTGGGTATTTGGTTTAACACTATTAGGCTTCTTTTTTGGAAACCTACCTATTGTTCAGGAAAACTTTGAAATCGTCATATTTGGAATCATAGGCCTCTCCCTACTCCCTATGCTTATCGAATTTATAAGAGCCAAGATGAGAAGCAGAAAAGAATAAATAAGAAACAAATTATGCGTGCATAATATTTTTTATTAATTTTATACTCTCAAAAAACTAACTTATAAGATACTTTACATGAGTAATACAGCATACATAGTCGCAGGTTACCGATCTGCAGTTGGAAAGGCAGGGCGTGGAGGATTCCGTTTTTACAGACCTGACGACATTGGAGCGTCTGTTATCAAGCACTTGGTGAAAAGCCTTCCAAATTTGGATAAAGAAAGAATTGACGATGTAATCGTCGGTAATGCAACTCCTGAGGCTGAACAAGGACTCAATATGGGAAGGATGCTATCACTTATGGGGTTGGATACCGATAAAGTTCCTGGAATGACCGTAAATCGCTATTGTGCCTCTGGTTTAGAAACTATTGCAATAGCTAAAGCTAAAATTGAAGCAGGTATGGCGGATTGCATCATTGCTGGAGGCGCTGAATCCATGTCTGTCATGGCTATGGGAGGATGGAGAATTGTACCGAATGCCAAAGTTGGTAAAGAAAATCCAAATTGGTATTGGGGAATGGGCTTGACTGCTGAAGCTGTTGCCAAAGAGTTTAAAGTAAGTCGTGAAGAACAAGATGAATTTGCACTACATTCTCACGAAAAGGCAATTAAAGCCATTAAAGAGGGTAAGTTTAAGGACGAGATTGTTCCTATAGAGGTAGAACACATCTTTTTAGACGAAAACGAAAAGCGACAGATTAAAAAATATACTGTTGACACAGATGAAGGTCCAAGACCAAGTAAAATAGAAAAGCTGAATTCTCTAAAACCCGTTTTTGCTCAAGGTGGATCAGTGACTGCTGGAAACTCATCCCAAACCTCCGACGGAGCTGCTTTTGTAATGGTCATGTCTGAAAAGATGATGAAAGAATTGAATATTGAACCTATTGCCCGACTCGTATCCTATGCAACGGTTGGTGTTGAACCGAGGATAATGGGAATTGGCCCTGTAAATGCTATTCCAAAAGCCTTGGATATGGCGGGATTGAAAATGAATGATTTATCTCTAGTCGAATTGAATGAGGCATTTGCATCACAATCTGTAGCCGTTATAAAAGAAACAGGTTTAAACCCAGAAATCGTTAATGTTAACGGAGGTGCTATCGCACTTGGACATCCACTAGGTTGTACAGGTGGAAAACTTAGTGTTCAGCTTATCAACGAAATGCGAAGAAGAAAAAGCAAATATGGAATGGTCACCATGTGTGTTGGAACAGGACAAGGTGCTGCAGGAGTCATTGAACTACTAAAGTAAATCCTGAAATTCTTTTTTTAGTGCCTCAACGGCAATTTCCGTAGGGAACTGTTCGACCTGAGCGACGATTTCCATTATTTTTTCACAAAGCTGAATACTGGTAGCCTTTTCATCCATGTGATTACCAGCCATATGAATTAATTTTATCACCTCCTCCTTCGAAGACTTCATAATCTCCCATGTTACTGGAGAAATGAAAATTTGTTGAGCAACATTGTGCTCAAATTCATTTCTAACCGATTTAGCCAGCTCTGCTTGATATAGCTTTGCATTTAAACCCGGATTATGTGTTCTCATAATTAAACTATTGGGGTGAATTCGCTCCATCAATAACACTGATCTCTGATATGCGTCTAATCTACTTGGCAGAAAGAACTCTTGCCTTTGCTTCCTTAGCTCAGTTCGAAGCTTAATAACTTCCTTAGAGCTTTGCTTCTTTAGGAATCGAAATACAATTAAAACAATAGACCCACATGTGATCAACATTATAGAAAGAAAAATTAAGGCCTTCATCATACTGTTTTTTTACAAATATATATTAGTTCACAAAGAATAACGAGAAAACAAGGATAAGGATACATTTGAATCCTTAAATTTACCAAAGCAATTTTCCAAAATGAATTCAACCACAATTGTTATCGTTCTTGTCGTATACTTTGGTTTACTCTATTTCATTTCGAGAGCTACTGGTAAAAATGACGGAAATGACGCATTTTTTGTTGGCGAAAGACAATCTCCATGGTATCTTGTCGCCTTTGGAATGATAGGCGCCTCTTTGAGCGGGGTTACTTTCATTTCTATTCCGGGATGGGTCGGAGATAATGCCAATCAATTCAGCTACATGCAGGCAGTATTGGGTTATTTTGTCGGTTATCTAGTTGTAGCCTATGTACTATTACCCATTTACTACAGAATGCAAGTGGTTTCCATTTACGAATATCTTGAGAGCCGATTTGGATACTATAGTCACAAAACCGGTGCTATTTTCTTTTTATTGTCTAGAATTATTGGCGCCTCAGTGCGCCTCATGCTTGTTGCGGATGTTTTACAATACATCTTATTCGATAATTGGGGTATACCTTTTGAATTCACAGTAGTGGTCTGTATTGCTTTAATTTGGCTTTATACCAATCGAGGCGGAATCAAAACAATTGTTTGGACCGACACACTGCAAACAGGTTTTATGTTGATTTCTGCCGCACTAACCATTTATTTTATTAAAGATGTTTTATCAGTAGAATCTCATACAGGAATTATTCAAACCGTCGCTGACAGCTCATACTCGAAGATTTTCTTTTTTGATGACATCAATAGTAGTAACCACTTTCTCAAGCATTTTCTAGGTGGGATTTTTATTACAATTGGCATGACCGGATTGGACCAGGACATGATGCAGAAAAACTTGAGTTGTAAGAACATTGGTGAGGGACAAAAAAATATGATTTCAATGGCTACAATTCTTGTTTTTGTTAATCTTCTCTTTCTGTTTCTTGGAGCCCTACTCTATTTGTATGCACAACAACACCATATTATATTTGAACGACCAGATCGATTATTTGCGTCTGTAGCTACCCACGAAGGCATGTACCCCGTGGTTGGTGTGCTCTTTATTCTCGGACTAATTGCAGCTGCCTATTCAAGTGCTGACTCAGCGCTTACGTCATTAACAACATCCATCTATGTAGATTTATTGCCTGAACAATTTAAGTCCGAAGAAAAAGGGTTGAAAACGAGAAAAATATTACACATTTTGGTTTCCGGAATCATTATCCTTTCCGTAATTCTTTTGCACCATCTCACCGACGAGTCCGCGATTGGACTTCTTATGAAATGTGCTGGATTCACATATGGTCCCTTAATTGGTATGTTTTTCTTTGGAATATTTTTCAAAAGTAAAATCAAAGATCTTGCGATTCCCTTTGTAAGTATTCTATCTGCACTTATCACATTTGTGATTTGGTATTATTCCAAGGGCGCACCAGGAACCCCAGAAGGAGCATCTGGAATACTCGGAGAATACCGATTTGGATTTGAAATTATTATATTAAATTCCTTGCTTACCTTTATGCTCTTAATTGTGGTATCTAAAATCAATTCATTAAGAAAGACATGAAATTCAATTTAAGTGACAACGGATTACATTTGACTTTTGCTCCCTTGAGCCTCACAAGACCTATTGGAGATATCCGAATGGGTTTATTTACCAACAAGGAAAGATACCAAATGTATTTGCCTGATGCTGAAATAGGTTTTCATACTGAAGCGTATTTATCAAAAAAATTTAATAGCGTTCATTGTGAACTAACTGTAAATGCCAATATCATTCCCAATGAAGATATTATTGCTGCCATAAGCAATCTAGAAAATAACCAGTCACTGTTTATTGAAGATTATATAATTGCAAGCCATGGAGATGGTAAGGAAAAATTGAATTATACCGGAGAAAAACCAGTTATTCTAGTGGAAAGATGGAATATCTTTCAGTTTAATCACCTGGTATTGAAACAAGATTTTATTGCATATACGGCAAATAAAACAAGCCAAAAACTTTCATCAACAAATACGCTAATAGGTAATCCATCGGATTTGTTTATCGAGGAAGGCGCATTCGTTGAAGGAGCAATACTCAATACCAACGAAGGGCCGATTTATATCGGGCGAGAAGCTGAAATCATGGAAGGAAGTCTTATTAGAGGTGGTCTTGCCCTTTGCGCAAATGCAAGTCTTAAACTAGGAGCCAAAGTTTATGGAGCATCAACTATTGGCCCGAACTGTAAAATTGGAGGGGAAATTAATAACGTAATCTTTCAGGCATATTCAAATAAAGGCCATGATGGCTTTCTTGGCAATTCAATTATTGGTGAATGGTGTAATCTTGGTGCAGATACAAACACATCCAATCTGAAAAACAATTACTCCAATGTAAAAACCTATTCTTACGAAGCAAAAACCGAGGTAAATACCGATGTGCAATTCATGGGACTTTGCATGGGAGACTTCTCAAAATCGGGGATTAACACCATGTTTAATACCGCAAGCATAGTAGGTGTATCATGTAATGTTTTTGGAAGTGGTTTTCCAACAAAATATATTCCAAGCTTTTCTTGGGTGAATTCATTGCATATGGAGGATTTTAAATTGGATAAGGCAATTTCTTCTGCCAACAATATGATGATTAGAAGAGATCAAAAATTAAGTAGCATGGATGAGGAAATCTTTGCACATTTATCGAAAAACAAGACATAACACAAGACATATTTTCTTGATTTGATTCTTGGCACAGCTATTGTCGTATTATTGGAGAGTCTAATAAATATGATTATTGACTCCATAATTAAGACAAAAAATGACAGATTGTCATAACATCAATATATGAACGACTTTTTTGAACCCTCCTTACTAGATTTCTCAGGATTTGAATCCGATGCAGAATTTATTCCATTGACAACCGCTGAGGAAGAAGAAAATGTGAATAAACAAACGTTTCCGGAGCATCTTCCAATTCTTCCGTTACGAAACAATGTACTTTTTCCTGGTGTGGTTATTCCCATTACTGTAGGAAGAGATAAATCCATTAAGCTCATTCAAGAGGCAAATAAAGGCAATAAAATTATTGGCGTTGTTTCTCAAAAAGACCAAGAGGAAGAAACACCAGGATTTAAAGACCTCCACAAGACTGGAACAGTAGCACAAATTGTAAGATTATTGAAAATGCCCGATGGTAGCTCAACAGTTATCATTCAGGGGAAAAGGAGATTTGAAATGATCGAAGCCATTCAAACGGAACCCTTCTTGACGGCGTCAGTCAAAATTTTAAATGAACAGCCATTTGATCAAAAGAATAAAGAATTAAATGTGATGTTTAAAACCATTAAGGATCTCGCTCTTCAAATCATCAAAGACAGTCCGAATATTCCTTCAGAGGCTCAATTTGCGATTAAAAATATAGACAGCCCAACATTTCTTGTAAATTTTATTTCTTCCAATATGAATGCGGATGTTTCTAAAAAACAAGAAATGCTCGAGGAAATGGATCTAAAGACAAGAGTGATGAAAGTTCTTGAGCATCTTTCGGCAGAAGCCCAGATGCTAGAAATGAAAAATGAAATTCAAAACAAAGTCAGGAAAGATTTAGACCAGCAGCAGCGCGAATACTTTTTACATCAACAAATGAGGACTATACAAGATGAACTTGGCGACAACCCTCAAGAACAAGACGTTAGAGAATTTCGAGAAAGAGCAGAAAAGAAAAAATGGAATTCAGATGTACAAAAACTTTTCTTTAAAGAGTTAGACAAGCTTCAACGTATGAATCCTCAAGGGGCAGAATACACGGTACAGATGAATTATATCGATACCATGCTAGATCTTCCGTGGGATGAATTCTCAAAGGATAATCTCGATTTGAAGAGGTCAAGAAAAGTGCTAGAGAAAGATCATTTCGGACTTGAAAAAGTGAAAGACAGAATTCTTGAATACCTAGCGGTTCTAAAGATCAAGGGGAATATGAAATCTCCTATTCTTTGTTTCTGCGGGCCTCCAGGGGTTGGAAAAACTTCACTAGGAAAATCCATTGCAGAAGCTCTTGGAAGAAAATATGTTCGAATGTCACTAGGCGGACTACATGATGAATCTGAAATCCGAGGTCACCGAAAAACCTATATCGGTGCAATGCCAGGCCGTATCATCCAAAACCTTAAAAAGGCTGAAACTGCAAACCCTGTATTTGTTTTAGATGAAATTGACAAACTAGGACGAAGCAACCACGGAGATCCCTCCTCTGCCCTTTTAGAGGTTTTGGATCCAGAACAAAACAATGCATTTTACGACAATTATATTGAAACAGAATTTGATTTATCCAACGTACTTTTTATTGCTACAGCAAATTCTTTAGCTACCATTCAAGGTCCGTTAAGAGACCGTATGGAAATTATTGAGGTCAATGGTTACACGATGGAAGAAAAAGTTGAAATTGCAAGCAGGCACTTAATACCGAAACAAATAAAGGAGCATGGTATTGCAAAAGACCAAATCAAATTAAGTAAACCGGTTCTTAAACAAGTTATAGAAGAATATACCAACGAGTCGGGTGTTAGAGGATTAGATAAAGTTATAGCAAAGCTTGTTCGCAACAGAACAAGACAAATTGCAATGGAAGAATCTTTCGAAAACAATATAATTGCTGAGGATTTATTTGATGTTCTAGGCGCTGGCCGATCTAAAATCAAAAATATTGACCACAAATCACTTGGAGTAGTAACCGGACTCGCATGGACTAGTATCGGTGGAGATGTACTTTTTATTGAATCAAGTATCACCAACGGTAAAGGTAAGCTCACCTTAACAGGGAATTTAGGGGATGTAATGAAGGAATCAGCTATTATTGCTCTTGAATACCTTAAAGCGCATTCTGAAAGCATTGGATTGACCCAATCTGAATTTGATTCGCATAATGTGCATATACATGTTCCAGAAGGAGCAACTCCTAAAGACGGACCAAGTGCAGGAATAACAATGTTAACATCTTTGGCGTCAATTTTTGCAAAGCGAAAGGTTAAAAAGAATCTTGCAATGACAGGTGAAATTACCCTTCGAGGTGACGTTCTTCCCGTTGGTGGAATCAAAGAGAAAATACTTGCAGCGAAGAGATGTGGCGTTAAAGAAATTATACTTTGCGCAAAGAATAAGCAGGATGTCGATGAGATAAAGGATCGATATCTAAAAGGTTTAAAATTTCATTATGTAGAAAAAATGTCGGAAGTTTTGGACATTGCGATACTCTAAGAGACATCAGTATCTAAATTCTTTTCAAGATAGGAAAATCTGTACTATTTGCCCTCTGCCTTTAATACAATAATGAATGTGTAGAAGATAATCTTAATATCGAGAGAAAGGCTTCTGTTTTTAAGATACAGTAAATCATATTTCATTCGCTGTAGCATCTGATCAACATTTTCGGCATAGCCAAATTTCACTTGCCCCCAAGAGGTAATTCCTGGTCGAACTTTCGTCAGTTGATTATATTGAGGTTGTATTTTAGTAATCTGATCAATATAGAATTGTCGCTCTGGCCTTGGACCCACTATAGACATATCACCAATCAAAACATTAATAAATTGAGGGAATTCATCAAGCCGGGTTTTTCGCATAAATTTTCCAACTTTAGTAATTCTCGGGTCATCTTTAGATGATAGCTGTGGACCATTTTTCTCAGCATTCATTACCATTGTTCTGAATTTTATAATCTTAAAGGTTTTACCGTTCTTACCTACCCTATCTTGAAGGAAAAATACAGGCCCAGGTGAAGACAATTTGACGGCAATAGCAGAAAATGTATAAAATGGTATCAAAACAATAACAGCAATTAAGGACAATATAAAATCCATAGCGCGTTTGACCACTCGCTGCCATATAGGCATTGCATCAGAAATAATCTCGAGTAATAAGGCGCCATAAATATTTGTCATTTTGACCTTTCCTGAAAGGATTACATAGGTATCGGGTAAAGATTTAATACGTGCTTTTCCATCATC
>QOQC01000061.1 GCA_003331365.1 Flavobacteriales bacterium
AATGGTGCAGGGTTAAAAAAGTGAATCCCAATAACTCGATTAGCCTTTTGTAATACTGAACCTATTGAAGCTATAGATAAAGAGGAGGTATTGGAAGCAATTATACAAGAGTCGTTTACCAGAGGCTCTACGTCTTTTAAAACCTCATGCTTTACACCAAGTTTTTCAATAATGGCCTCAATGATTAAATCCGAATTGGATAATTGATTTAGATCTATTGTAAAGGTAATTCGATGAAGAATATCTTCTTTACCTTGAATAGTAATTCGTTCTTTTTCACAAAGGCGACTTAATATTTTGTCCAATCCAGCTTTCGCCTTTTCCAATTGCAGTTCGTCTTTGTCAACAACTACAACCTTGTGTTTATTTTGCGCAGCCACCTGAGCAATCCCGCATCCCATTGTTCCCGCACCTATTATTCCAATATTATTTATCATTTTCCTTTGAATTTGGGTTTTCTTTTTTCAAGAAATGCTTTAACTCCTTCCTCAAAATCTTCTGTTTTACCCGCTTCTGTTTGAAGTTTTTCTTCCAAACAGAGTTGGTCGATTAAATTATTTGATAGGCTTTGATTTACAGCTTGTTTAGTGAGGCCAAATGCTCTTGTTGGCATTAAGGCCAGTTTTTCACATAGCTTTATGACATAGTCCTCGAATTCTTCTTCGGAAATACATTTATAGATCATATTTAGTGATTCAGCCTCTTTTGCAGATACTTTATCACCCGTAAACATCAATCCAAGGGCTTTTTGAAGTCCAATAATTCTTGGAAGAAAATATGTGCCTCCTGAATCAGGAATTAGACCTATTTTTGAAAAGGCTTGAATAAAGGAGGCCTGTTCTGTAGCAATAGTCAGATCACATGCCAATGCGATATTGGCCCCTGCTCCCGCTGCAACTCCGTTAACAGCAGCAATCACTGGTTTTTCCAAAGCTCTTATTTTGAGTATTATCGGATTGTAATGTTCCCGAACTATGGATTCTAGGTTAGGTCCATTTGGGTCTGTTGCTTCTGCAAGATCCTGGCCGGCACAAAATGCTTTGCCCGCTCCAGTAAGTAATACTGTTCGAACTTCATCATTATAGGCGCAGTGATCCAGTTCCCTTTGTAATTCCATGGCCATGGATTTATTAAATGAGTTATAAACTGCTGGACGATTAAAAGTTATTTTGCAAACGCCATTGTTTAGTGAAGTAATTAATTCCATTTTTTATCAATAAAGGCTTTACTTTTTGTACCGCTAATTTAGTTTATATATCGAATTCATTCCTGAAATTCGATCTTGAATTATATTTCTTAATTCCACAGGTTCGAGGATTTCAATTTCATTTCCATAACTCAATATGGTTCGAATTAGTTCCTCAGAAATCAGTAATTTCAATTCAAAATGTGTAGAGTCTTTTGTTTCTTTTAGTATGGTCTGAGAATCATGAATCGGCTGGCTTTTAATATATCTTGCAGAAACTGTATCTGCTTTTAGTATAACATTACTTGATTCACCTTTGTATGCCGTAATTCCCATGGAGTGCTTGAAATAATTTTTGGCATCAAAATCATTATCAATATGAATTTCCTCTTCTAGAATTTTTGGAGTATCCATTCTTTCTAAAGCATATGTTCGGATATCTTTTTGTTTTTTGTCGTAAGATATCAAATACCACCTGTTCCGGTATTCTTTCAAGAACAGAGGGGACACTTTTCGTGGTTTTTCCTCCGCTGTAACAAAACTTGTATATAAGAACCAAACTTGTTTTTTTCGTTGAATTGCTTCTAATAAAACAGGTAAGTATTCGTTACCTCTAATTGAAGTTGCCGATTCAAATTGAATGAATGAATTGATTTCGTTCTGTGATGTTCCTACAGAAATTCGATCTACGATTTTATCGATTGCATTTCCAAATTCTTTAAAAAATGGAGCATCTTTAAATTGATGCAAGGTGTCAACGGCATATTTAATAGAATGCAATTCATCCTCGGTAAGCGGAATATCGTTTATACTGTAATCTGGATTTTCATAGAAATAACCTTTTTCTTTTTTACTATATTTTATTGGAGCATCATGCTCCATTTTCATATTAAATAAATCTTTCTCAATAGTGCTGTCGCAGATATGCTCTCCGCTAATTGACCCATATAAGGACTCCTCACATGCCTCTCTCAATTCCCTTTTTGTAGGAAATGGCCTGTATTTATTTCGAATCATTTTATCTATGATTCGAAATCGAATTAAGGCATTCTTAATGTGTGGCATTTAAATTTTTACTTCTTTTTTTTGATAACCAAACAATTCATAAAATTTAATGGCCTTACCAACCGATTCCGGTACATCTTCTTCCCAACTGGAAGCGCCAGCTTTGATTTTAGAAAGGACTTCATCTGACATGATATGCAATAACTTTGGATTGAACTCTTGAATCGGTTTGATTATATCGTTGTCCCGCATATATTGTAATAGACCAGTAAGATTTGGTGCAATTTCGATATTATCTAAATCGTAAATTTCTCCATCTTCAACATTAAAGGCTGGATATACATAAATTTTCATATGATGTCCAAAACCCCTCCCAAAGGCCTCTAATAATCCTCCAGGAAGATTTCCATAATATTTTTCATCAAAAATGGTATTCAAATTGTAAACTCCAAGAATTACACCGATTAACTTTCCTCTTGCAATTGGTGCAAGGTACTCAACCATTTTGTAATGCTTCAGATAGTTTGAAACCATAACGGTGTAACCTAAGGAACTCAATAAATCTGCTCGATCTAGAAAATCTTGGACCAATATTTTACCGTCAGCCGTCAGATCTTTTAGTGTTAATTCGAATACAACTGATACATCCTCTTCTTCAACATCATTTTCTTCCAAGAATGCTTTTCTGCCATTTTCAATCATATCGATGTGAACTTTTGTAACTGGCCGAAATCGTCCTCGGGTTAATAAAATGTTCTTTTTATATAAGGCAGTGGCAGGCTGTAATACATTTTTTGATAAATCAAACATCGTAGAATCTGTAATGCCTCTTTTGACCAGGTTCAAGGCGATTACCCTGTTGTCTACATCTTCAAAGTCAGGACCTTTAATACTCAGCATATCAATTTCAATTCGATCTCTTGGAATACGGTGTACTAAGCTGGTCAAAAACTCATCGATATCTTCATTTTTATGATAACAAGAATAAATCAGATTTACGCCTAGTATTCCTAACGCTTCTTGTTGGCCTCTGTGACTATTGTCGTGCATTTTAACGTGCAACACAATATTATTTGGTTTGCTTTCAGGTTTGAGCTGAAAACGAATTCCAATCCAACCTTTTCCTTGATTGGTTTTATGGTAGTTTAATGATTCCACCGTATTACAGAAGGCGAAAAACCGAGATTCTTTGTATTTATTTGGTAATGTGGTTTTTAAGTTATTGAATTCAGTATCAAGCATCGTTTGCAGTCGTTCCTCACAAACATATCTTTTTGCTTTTCCATACATAGAATCAGATACCTTCATATCATATGCAGAATGCGTGAATGCAATTGTGCCTGAGCTACCTCCGGCTTTGAAAAAATTGGCAGCCACTTCTTGTCCGGCACCTATTTCCGCAAAACAGCCATAAATATCAGACTGAAGATTTATTTTTAAAGCCTTTTCTTCTGTGGTTAAATGTCTTGTTGTTTTTTCCATAATCAATTGAAGGGATCCTCAAAATTAGGATTATTAATGAAAATTGTATCTGTTAAGGTAAGCAAGAATTTTTTAAGTAAAAATTTTTCTTGAGCATCTAACTGAACTCCTCCTTGACTGGCAAATTCAATTAATGGGTCAATGGTAGAACTCATGTGTACACCTGAAGAGTAATGTTCAATGACTTCGTCCAGGGAATTGAACCTTCCGTCATGCATGTATGGTGCAGTAAGAGCAATATTTCGAAGTGTGGGGACTTTAAACTTTCCTTCATCATTAGGGTTATTTGTAATTAATGCTCTTCCCAAGTCAGAAAATGACTCATCCAAGCCATTATTACTGAATTTTAAAACTCGCATAAGAGGTCCATTGTGACAATGAAAACAATCAGCTCCATTTAAACTTTTGAATAAATCATAACCGGCCCATTCTTCAACATCTACACCTTGTAAAATGAGCTCTTCTTGTGCTGAAAGCGGTATTCCATTTTCGAATTTATACATGACATCAAATTCAGATGTAGATGAAACAATCGTTCTTAAAAATTGGGCGATGGCCTTGGACACTTTTATTGAATCTATTCCCTCTTCTCCAAAAGCCCGAAAAAACATATTTCTATAAGGCAAACTGTTCGATAATTTATCGGTAGCAGCTTTCCATTCCTGGTGCATTTCAATCGGGTTTGGTACTGGTTCCAAAATTTGTGCTTCAAGAGAGCTTTTACTGCCATCCCAGGTGAAAAATTCCTCCCACCCTAAATTAAAAAGGGGCATTGAATTTCTAAAGCCAGAAATTCCATCAATTCCAACGGAATATTGTGCATTTTCAGCAAAGGCATTTTCAATTTTATGACAACTTGCACAGCTCATAGAATTGTCACCACTAAGTTGTTTTTCATAAAATAAAAACCTACCCAATTCTATTCCTTCTTCTGTCATTGGGTTATCGGTAGGTATTTCCATACTTGGAAAATGTGAGGGCGTGTTTAGCGTATATGGAGTAGGGGTGAAAACTTTTTCTTTATTACAAGAAAAGATCATAAGGACCGTACAAAAAAACCACAGTGTTCTATTCATGACTATGGTGTTAGAGCATTTAGGAAATTGTTTTTTACTTTTTGTGCCAATAAAAGCTGACCGCTTCCTGAATGTGTGAGGAATTCATTTTTCAAATCAATTGGAGACAGTGGATTATTTAAAAAAGTTTTTAAATCCAAAGACCAATCTAGTTTATGCCCATCTTCTGTAGGAGACCATATCAAATTATCAAAAGCTACACTATCCAGGAACTGGTCTGTTCCCACATGAAAGCTGAAATTATGATTAAAATTATTTCCGCTAGAAAGTGTATCCACCTTGCCCTCTATGCTAATGAAAATATATCCTGTATTCCAACCCCAATGCATTAATCCAGCATTACTAATGTTCAATGGGCTATCATTTGGAAACATAGACGGATCATCATGATTGATGCTTGAGTCAATGCCAATATTAGCAGTCAAGCTCTCAAATTCCAAAAAATCTCCAGCACTATTAAAAAGTTTATTTTGTGTTTCTCTATAATCGTAAAGAGCAGCATCAATAAGGGTATTTGTGCCATTCTTTAGATCAGTTATGAAAAATTTCAAGTCTGTAAATTTCACAAAATATCCTTCATCTGTTTGATATACAGAGTCTAAGAAAAAATCTTGTGAACCAAATGATGAATTCACATTTATTCGTAATAAATCTGGAGGGTAGGTACAGCTACCATCATCGGTATTTGCATTAGGGTTGAAGTTTTCTGCAGTTGAATCAGTACAACCCTCTTTACTACAAGAAAGCACAAAAAAAATAAAGAAGAAAATAAAAACTAAATACCTGATCATTAGTAACAAAATTACGCTAAAATTCTCTTAATTTCCTAACTTTAGACTTATTGATTTGTTCATATTATGCTCTCTACAATTAATCGAGAAAAATATCCATTATTCGTATTAAGTGCCTCTGCTGGTAGTGGTAAAACCTATCAATTGGTTTTGCAATATTTATCTATTTTACTGAATACCAAATCACCTAATAAATTTAAATCAATTGTGGCCATTACTTTTACAAACAAGGCCTCTCTTGAAATGAAAACAAGAATAATTGATGCCTTGTTCAATTTAGCCAAATATAAAAGTGTCGAAGGTGATTCTAAAACGGCTGAAATAATCGATGAATTAGAAAAACTATTAAAAATTGATTCTCACGAGATTATCAAAAGAAGCGGGAATGCATTAAAGTCTATTTTACATGGGTATGAAAATTTTAATGTTTCTACCATTGATAAATTCAATTTACGCTTAATTAAGTCATTCTCTAATGATTTAGATCTTCCCAGTGAATTTGAAATATCCCTAAATGAAGACGAAGTACTTGATGAGGTACTTGACTTAATGCTTAACTCTATCGGTGAAAATGGTAATACTCAACTCACCAAGCTCCTTAAATCTTATGCTAAATCAAATTTTAAAGATGGAAATCAATGGAATTTTAAACGGCAATTAATGTCATTTGCATCATCATTGAGTAAAGAGAAAAATAAAGTTTTTATTCAGATGCTGAAGGACTTGTCATTTGATCAAGAGGAATACAATGCTGTACAGGACAGAATTAATGAATTAAATAAAGGATTTGTTTCAACCATTTCACCTTTTGCTCAATTATTTTATTCACTCAATATCAATGACCAGGACCTCCCTTATAAGAGTCAAACTTTTAATGCATTATTAAAAATTGCCAAAACGACGAAGTGTCCCATGTATAATAGCAATAAAAGCATACTTTCGAGTCGTATTCAAAAATATTGTGAAGAGGAAGGAGATACTCAGGCTTTTACGAGAGAGCTGAAAGATTTACTTCTTGAAATTCAAAAATGTTATCTTGAAATTTCACCGGAGATGGCTTTGCTTGTAAAATACAAGAGCAATTTCTTCAATATGGCCTTACTTCGTTATATTTTTGATTCTCTAAGTGAGCACAAAGAGAAAAATAAGATCATTAGGATATCTGAATTTAATGAGCTTATAGGAAACCTAGTCCAAAAAGAAGATGCACCATACATATATGAACGATTTGGTATTCGCTATGAACATTTTTTATTGGATGAATTCCAAGATACCTCACGATTACAGTGGTTGAATTTACTTCCGCTAATTAAAGAGTCTTTGAGTCATAGAAAAGAAAACTTAATTGTTGGTGACCCAAAACAATCGATTTATCGATTCAATAATGGTTTGGCGGAGCAGTTTGTCAGCCTTCCTAAAATTTATAATCCTGAAAAAGACGAATATGTAGCTGGAGTATCCAGTTATTTTCAAAAAATGGGATTAAAAAAACCGCTGGTAGATAATTATAGGTCGTGTCCAGAAGTTATTCTTTTTAATGATGAAGTCTTTACAAGATTCAAAGAAAGACTCCCTGAAAAATTTCAAGAATTTTACGAATCGGTTACTCAATATCCAAAATCGGAAAAACAAGGCTATGTAAAAGTAATTTCTGAAGAAGAGAAAAAAAATTTGGACCAAATGGTTTTGGAGATAACTGAAATTATTTCAAAGGCAGAAAATGACAATTTTGACTATGGAGATATTTGCATCTTAACAGCGAAAAATGATTTGGCAGTTTCAATTGCCAATGAATTAACGAAAAAAGGCATATCAGTTTTTTCTCAGGAATCATTATTAATTTCTAAAAATATTGAAGTTCGACTGTTACTCTCTTATTTAAAATGGCGAATGAGACCTACAATGGAGACCTCTAAAAGACAATTTGGAGAATTATTTTTTAGAATGCATCCGAAAATTGAAGATCGGTATTTTGATTTTATTAAAGAGGTGAAGAAGCCGTCGGGTTATGTGTTAAAGTCTTTTGATGACAAGGCTTTTTTGAAAGAATTTTTTGGAGGTAGAGATGCTTTTTTTAGACCTTTTGAAAATATTTATCAATTGGCCATTGAGTTTTTAACGTTGATGAAATGGAAGGAAGTTGAGAATCCATTCATGCATCAGTTTTTAGATTTGATTTTCCAATTCCAAAATAATCGTCAATCAGATTTATCCAAATTTATTGAATATTACGAGGAGAATAAATCGTCATTTGCATTAAAAATGCCTGATACCATGGAGGCTGTTCAAATTATGACTATTCATAAAGCAAAGGGTTTAGAATTTCCAATAGTTATTATACCAGAGATGGATTTTGGATTGTCTTTGAGAGGAGACTCAAAATTTTTCGTTCAAACTGAGGACAAAATTTTATACACAAATCTGTCTGAAAATAGTCTTATTCAGGATATTAATCAAAGGGCTGAAGAGGAAAAGAATCTTATATTTTTAGACAAGTTGAATATGTTATATGTAGCCTTTACACGAGCAGAAAAAAGACTTTATGTGTTCAATAGATATTCAGGTAAGAGCAATTTAGGATCAGTTTTTCATAAATGTATGGTTGACGCATTTCCACAAAGTGAAGAGAATGAATCTTTGGAATACATTTCAGGAGTTGAGTTAGATAAATATGAGAATTCACAGAATAAAATAAGTCAAG
The DNA here is from genome assembly GCA_003331365.1 of Flavobacteriales bacterium. GTDB lineage: Bacteria > Bacteroidota > Bacteroidia > Flavobacteriales_D > Crocinitomicaceae > UBA952. Next base: position 8,242 of record QOQC01000061.1, read on the forward strand.
AAACAGTATTTTATATTCCTCAAGAAATAGATACTACAACTATTCCATTAGTTCTCAATGATGACATTGACGATACATTTAACGCTCAAGAGGAAAGACTTTTTGGGATTTATTTTCATCAATATATGGCCGATATCAATGATTTTGGTGAATTAAAAAAAGTTCACGCTATTTATGAAAAAAATGATGCCATTGACCGGGAAATTTTGATTAAAATCAATAAATCGGCAAATCTATTTTTTGATAAGGCCAACGAGAAAAACCTATATAAGGATGTGCTAAAAATCTACAATGAAAGAACCATTTTAATTCAAGATTCAGCGGATTTGCGTCCAGACAAAATACTAGAACGAAAGAATGATATTGTTGTGATAGATTTTAAAACAGGTAATTCGTCTCCAAAGCACAATGAACAAATATGGAATTACAAGATGGTATTGGAAGAGCTTTTTGAAAAACCGGTCAAAGCTATTTTATATTATACCAAGCAAAATAATTTAATTGAGATTTGAGGATTTTGTATTGTTTGCCATTTTCAGAAAAGTATATATGATGGGGTGCGGAATGTCACGAGTAGATGATATTTGAGGACAAAAAGCACAGCTCACAAAAAAATCATTTTTTCTTAGGCTAATAATTTCAGGGTCATCAAAATGATTGACAGCTTCAATATCAACCAGTCCGAGTTCAAGCTGATCAACCAATTGAGGATATAAACTATACCTAGAAGAGGTGAGCTCTACATTACTGAAATTCTCATATAATTTTTGGAATTGTTTGCTTTTCGGTTCAATCGTAATTCTCTCAAAACTACTTCCAGAAACCAAATTCTCGCTGATTAATTTTTCTTGTTGCGATAACAGTTGATTTTGGGTAATGAGGTATTCAAGGAAAATTTTAAACCCTTCTCCTGTAATTAATACTGGGATGTTTTTATTGACAATTTTTTTAAAAATCCCATTTAAATAAAAAGCATTCTCAATAGGTCCAGGAGCTATCCAAATACCATCATACTGATTAAAATATACATCTTTGTGCTTTAAGGCTTCACTTATCTTGATCCAATAATAGTTGATTTCAAATTCGAGGAATTCAGAGGAATGATCAAGAGATAAATTTGTCGCATGGTGAGCATTAAAGGTAAAATTATAATCTCCTATAATTGCTATTTTGAGTGCGTCACTCATTTATTTATTTTTGAACTATCTCTTAAACCAAGATGTAAATTTGGCATTAGTAATATCTAATGACTCATCTTGGTTCGTTTGAGGGTTGATTCTCCATACCTTACACGAAAAGTAACAGTCGAACAAAGAATAATCACCTGTATTATCTGATGATTGGCTATTTATAGTGAATACGCCCTCTTGACCAGGATCAGACTCACGAGATAACCATTTCACACCATTATTGTCGGTATATTCAACTTCTATACCCGCCAATCCATTATCCGAAAAATTAATTGGAATCCCGGCTTCTCCCGAATGGTAGTCATTAAACATAGCGACTGTCGGCTCGGAGTTAGCTGCGGCATCCCAGTCTAAAGTTCCAAATTTTAGCTGAATGGCTTGGTCATAATAAAAAGATTTAATCTTTGACCCATAAGTTTGATGAGATAGAGCGGGGGAGGGGTTGATGTCTTGGTAGTTGACAACCTCAGCTCCGTAACCTTGAACATTTTGCGTAAATTCTACCTGTGTGCCATTTACAAAACCAACGAAATAACAATTTAAATCAACTGTATTAACTGGGGGAGGAATAACCTCATGTTCGATACAAGAAGTTGTAAATAATACTACCAAAAAGAAAAATGTATATATGCTTTTAGTTTTCATTTGAAAAAATTGTTTAATACAGTCTATAAATATAACTCATAAACGAAAATTATCCTAAAAAGATGCTTTTTTTGATGCTTTTTTATGGAATTTACTAAGCTCCTCCCAAATTTCTTTTGACGTAACTTGACAACCTTGAGAGGTTAATTTGTGAATTTCATCCGTGAGTTTATCCTCCAAGATTTTTGTTGAAGAGAAGATCTCCCATGCTGCTGGTTTAGAGTTGAGAAGGTCATATAGGGTGCCCTCATCTTTAAAAACCAACTGAGGATCGATGCTTTTGATTAAAATTAGATCTATAGTCGTTTTATTTATTTTAAAAATAGAAAAGACTTTTTCAGAGATATAGCTCATGAACTTAATTTTTGAGTATACCTTGAACAATACAGTATCACTAAAGACTTCAACTATTTTTAGGGCTTTTTCTTTGTCTTCTTTATTTATTTTACGCCAAGTATCATCATCTATGCCCTGCACAACCAAAAAATGTGTAAAATCTTCTGATAAAGCCTGAAGTTCATCGTCGCTTAACATTCTATATCTCATCACCAAACAGTTGGTTTAACTTCGATGGTAAGATCAGATAGGTCATCGAGAGTTCCTATAGTTACCGCTTGTTCGACCTTAAATGAATATTCTCCCTTACAAAAACGTCTTTGACGAAATAAAAGCCTATGGTCAACATATGTTCCTGATTTAGATCCTATCCATTCTCCGTTATCTTGTGCCATTTTAATTTCAACAGGGTTTTTTCCGATAATGGACTTTGAGTTATTCACTTCTTTACATTGAGGCCCAGTGGTTGTAATGTACAGCCATATATTATTATATGCATAATCAACAGTGCTTCGGAGCGTAAAAATTACATCATAGGTCGTCGTATCACCTGGAAAAGATACCTTAAAGGAGGGTTTTACATTTTGATCCCACTTATTATTGGAGAATTTATGGGTATCCATGAATAATGGGTCATCTCCACAAGAATGAAGAATATACATCATTACTATTCCAATAAAGAAAATAATTTTGCCACTTAAGCGCATCTAATTGCTTTTATTTTGGTTTTTTCCCCTGTATTTTTTTCTTTTCTTCTTTTTCTTGAATTTGTTTTCGAATCTGCTAACACTATCTTGACCAACTACGTTAGAATAACCCACTTCTTCATCTTTCGCAAATTCTTTTTGAATTTCAAAATCCGCCAAATTTGCTGGAATCTTTCCGTTTCGGTTCATTTCAATAATTTCCTTGACTCTAGTCGGCGTTATGGAGAATAACTCACTTTCTCCGGGATACGAATACCACATGGTTTTTTTGAATACGTCAGTTTTGACATGAAATGCATTTCCTTTTTGAGTTTTAAGTTTGATGTCAGTTTTCGGGAATTCTTTAATTCCTTCAAGGTACATATCCAATTCATAATTCAGACAGCACTTAAGCTTTCCGCATTGTCCAGCTAATTTTTGTGGATTAAGTGACAATTGTTGGTAACGTGCCGCAGAGGTTGAAACACTTCTAAAGTCTGAAAGCCAAGTTGAACAGCACAGTTCCCTTCCGCAAGAACCTATTCCTCCAAGTCTGGCGGATTCTTGTCTAGCACCTATTTGTTTCATCTCTATTCTAATCCTAAACTCACTTGCCATATCCTTAATCAATTGGCGAAAATCCACTCTGCCTTCTGCTGTATAGTAAAAAGTGGCTTTTGAAAGATCTCCTTGATATTCTACATCCGAAATTTTCATTTCTAAATTCAGGTTTAAGGCAAGAGTTCTAGACTTGTACATTAAGTCTTTTTCTTTGTCTCTAGCTGTTATCCACAGATCTACATCTTTTTGTTCTGCAAGCCGGATGATTTTTTTAGCTTCTATGGGTTTGAAATTTTTCCTTTTTTTTGCGACCTGAATTTTTGCTAATTCTCCACATACTGAAACAACACCAATATCATATCCTTTAATTGCTTCGACGACGACGACATCGCCGACCTGAAGCAACTTATCAGAAGCATTTCGATAAAAATCTTTTCTAGAGTTTTTAAATCTAACTTCAACAATGCTGTATGGCTTTTGACCATTTGGAAGCTCAATATTTGCAAGCCAGTCGTATACCTCAAGTTTGTTACAGCCACTTTTATTGCAAGTTCCATTCATCCTACAGCCACCTGGCTTTCCATCTCCACTATTACAAGACTTACAACTCATGTTTTTTTTATATAAAATTAGAAATATTTAGGTAATTAGGCTTTATGCAAAAGTCGCATTGAATTAAAGCAAAGCATTGTAAATAGAATTCTTGGATTGGCATTTCTTTCGAGCTGATAATAGGCTTGATCAATTGATTTCATAAATTCTCGAATGTTATTTCCATTCACAAAGGGAGAAAACTTGTTAAGGAATGATAATTCTGAATCCGAAACTTTCACAAGATTTGCATTTCCATAATTTTTGATAATACATTGTCGTAACATATGTGTACAATACATTAAAAAAAACTTTTGTCGTTCTTTTCCTGTTTGAGCCATATCTTCCGCCCAATTCATCATTTCGATAACGTTTTTTTTATAGCTTGATCTCATCAAACCCATAAAATACTCACTTAAGGTATTTTCAGTTTCATCAAGATGCATCATATCGTGAGCTTTTATGACATTGCCTTCAGAAAAGGATGCTATCGACTCAGCTTGCTCCTGGGAAAGCCCATTATTTTTTAAATGCAATTGCATTTCATCGTTATTTACCCGATTTAAATGCACTATTTGACACCTAGATTTTATGGTATCTAGTAGCTTATCAGCATCTTCACTGACAAGAATGATCAAGGTTTTATTGGGCGGTTCCTCTAGAATCTTAAGTATTTTATTGGAACAAGCTGAATTCATTTGTTCAGCCATCCAGATTACGATTATTTTATATCCACCTTCATATGACGTTAGGTGCAGCTTTCTTTGAATTTCGGAACTTTCATGTACTGAAATTATTGGATTTCTTTCTTTTACATCAATTATTTGAATCCAGTCATACAAGGTAAAGTAGGGGCTCTTTTTAACTTGCTCTCTCCA
>QOQC01000062.1 GCA_003331365.1 Flavobacteriales bacterium
CCCGCCTATAGCTTGACCAAACAAAGCTGAAATAATTGAGCAATCTGGAAATAATACTTTTTGACTTTGAAATATAAATCCATGACCTAAGGACTTTAACTTCATCAATGTATTCTACTCTATTTTTGCCTTTTTTATATTTTTCATGAATTTCCATCTTAGGATAATTCGGAAGGGCAGTTAAGACCTCTATTTCTGATCCTTTGTCTTTTAGGCGTATAGCGAGTTCGTGGAGCCTGTTTTGAGGAGCTCCTATTTCAGGGGGATAGTATTGAGTCAGAATTAGAATTTTCATTCAGCTGTAAATTTATGGTTAAAAAACAAACTGAATAGAGGAATCCAAAGACCAAAAAACACGATGCCACTTTGCCTTTGCAGCATCGATTCGAACATACAGAAAATGCATAAAGAAACCATTAAAGAAAAGAGGATGTAATTTTCATATTTGATGCTTTTGTATAGGAGGTATGAAATTAGAAAAAGGAAAATACACAATCCATAAACACCCAAATTAGCTGTGATTTGTATAAATTGATTGTGTGGGTTATCTGCTTTAGCTGCAAGATTTTTATGGCCTAAAGCAATTAATTCTCTCTCCATTGCAGTATCTAGATTCCCAATCCCAACACCCTGAGGGTTATCCTTACAGATTTGAAATGCGGCATACCATAAAATCAATCGACTTTCGTTTCCTTTAGGGGTATATGATTTATATTTTACAAATTCCCTGGGATTATTGAAATAGGATTGCACATTTATGAAAGCATTTTCAAAATCTTTTTTAATTTCTTCTGATTTGAATATAAATAATGCCGTTATGATTGAACTCAAAATCATAGTCAAAATCAATGGTTTTCCTTTTTTTGTTTTGATAAAATAAACTCCTGGCAAAAGAATACATAAGACTCCCATGGTAACAAAACCAGATAAACTTCCCAAGTTCCATTGTACGAGAATTGTAATTGTAAGGACGCCCCATTTGACAAATTCATTCTTGAAAATTTGATTTTTTGAATCAAATATTAAGATTACTGAGGACAATATTAAAAACACTGAAAAATAGCTTGGATGATGGATTTGAGAAAAATGGGTTGTACTAAAGCAACGAAAAGAATCTCCAAATTCTACGCTGCAAGAAAGACCATGATAAAATCCAATGACTATGAGAATAAGACACCCTATTATATGCCCTTTCATAATTGAGACTATACTTAAATTTCCTGGAGAGAATGAAAGGATTAATGGAAACATCAGAAAAGACAATTTATATTCAAGTAGTTTAGGACCGCTTTCCCAACCACCAAATACAAAAAGAGATATTACATAAATTCCATAAAGAATTATCATCGTGTAGATTGTAAGGTTGGGATTGAAATGTAATTTCCTTTTGATTGCTCCTATGATTGTCGTTAAAACCATCAAAGCGATCAGTAGAGCGCTAAACCTTGGCAGGATGAGCCACATGGCTGAAAAAGCTACCAATTGAAGTTGATATATTTTAAGGATATCATTCATTCAAAAGCTTGTGATAAAATTTGTGTAGTTTCTCTTTTTCACTGTTCCAATTAAACTTTTTTTCAGCTGCATTTTTTGCTCTTTTTCCCATTTCTGTTAAATGAGTAGGATTTTTTAGCATTTCATTCAATACTGATGCAATTTCTCTGGGGTTCAAAGGATCCACAAATTGGCAACATGAAATGTTGCCTATGAGTTCCCTGTAAATAGGAAAATCACTAGAAAGTACAGCCAACCCTGCATTCATGTATTCGAACATTTTGATAGGATAAGCTTCAAGATAGCTTGGAGTAGGGTGAAGCGTGACAATTCCAATAGAGCATTCAGCTAAAATTGTTCTAACTTTTGATTGTTCAACTTGACCATGAAAAATCACCTTATTCCAAGCTGGCAATGATTTCAGATTTAATTCGAATTCTTTCGAATCAAATGAACCGGCTAGATGCAATACAACGTCACATTCATCAATGGCTTCGATGATTTCTTTGATCCCGCGCGATTGGTAAAGTCCTCCTACATAGCAAATATGATTGGTTTTTCTAACAACATTTTCCATCTCAATATTAGCGAATGAAGGAAAATTGGCAATCATTTCCACATTTTCGTGGTATTTTGAAAATCGTTTGCAAATTATTGGAGTAACGGAGATTATTCCGTCGACATGTTTGCAGGATCGTCGCTCATTGATTGCATAAATTTTTGAAATAATCTTCCGAAAAGGTTTCGGAATCCAATACTTATCCAATATTTGTTTAGGGACATCTTCGTGAGAATCAAAAATTATTTTTGCTCCAGTTTGATGTTTCAGTTTTTTAACTATTCTTAATAATTCTGGATCGTGGAGATGATAGATATCGGCTTGAACCTTTATGGCTTCGTCGAGAACAATATTCACAGTACGGATCATTCTCATTAACCTTGATCGAGGAGAGGATTGGAAACCAATTACATGCACATTCTCTTCTAATCTGGATTTTGCATTGGGAATAATGCAATAGGTCTTGTATTTCTCAGCACTTGATATAGCAAGCTTCCTAAAAATTCTAATATCTCCATCAGAGTGAGCACTTGTTAAATGACAAACGGTTGACTTTTCACTCATGATTTGTGGTTAAATCGTTTTTAAAAATCCAGAATAATAATATCAAAAGTCCCCATCCTCCGCTGAATAAAATAGTGCTTAAGGAGCCCGAACTTAATAAAAAAATCGGGAAAAGATTTATGCAGAGCTTCATGGTTTGATTCGAAGATTGAAAAACAATATTTAGAACAGATAGCATCAATGCTAGCATGATTGCGGACAAGAATAAACCAAGATTTCCAAAGTTTGAATATCCTCGCATAAAATGTGCAGAGTTCACACTACCCTTAATCCCTTGATTGGCGTAATCAGGAAAAATCACCGGATACAATTCAAGATTGTAGTCATGGTATTTTTGGTTAGTAATCTTACAAAAGGCATTGTATCCTTTGCCTTTCAAAAATGGCTTTTTTTGGGGAATAATTTCAAACCAATTCCCAACCATTTCTCCGGGCATAATAAAAATTCTTTTTGTGAGACTTTTTGCTATGCTAACGATTTTAGAATCATTTGATTTTTGACTCTTTAGCTCAGTTTTTCTTAGATCATTCATTCCCCCACGAAGACTGGGGCTGGATACAAAAACAAGTCCAATAATTACTACCGCTATAGTAATACCATACTTCAATGCGTATAACCAATTCTTTTTAAAAAGTGTGTATAGCAATACTGGGATTAAGAAAGATAGAATATGACTTTTTTGCATAAGCGAAAAACAATAGAATCCTCCAATAAAAAACACCACCCAATACATTTTATTCTTCTTAATTAAAAGAATTAAAAGTAAAAAAGGAAGAATTGCTTTGATATTCATACTGGAAAGGTACTTCAAGATAAAATGTGAGTTTGTCCCTATGGATTTCCTCTTCATATTCACCTCAGAAATCTTCATTAAATCTAGACTCTCAACAGCAGGTGAGCCACCCAAAGATAGGAGGTGGGAAGCAACGATTCCTAATCCTGCTAAAATCAAAAATTTCACCATTAATTTTTGATTGAATTTAAGTTCAGGCAGCATCCATTTTAAGGTGAATTTATTTATCAAAAAATAGACGATGACGAAGGATGCAAAATAAAATACAAGTTGAATCAAGTGCTTAATTCCGAAAACATAAACATCACCAAAAATAAGAAGTAGAAAAACCAAGTTGTAAATCCAGAAAAAAGAATGTTTAAGATATATTGTTTTTAGATTCATCAATTAGACAATAGTTATGTTAAATAATTTGGTTTCAAAATTAAAACTATGAACTTTGAGGCAGGAAATCAATTTAATTTTTGTTTTGCGACAATCTTATAAAGGTATAATAGAACCAGGATATTCATTAGAACCTGAGACCAGGTAACAATTTGAAAAGTAACAATCATCTCTTGACTATTGTCTAAAAGTAAGCCAGGCAAAAGAAGGAATCCTGAAATTTGTAGAATTGAAGTAATTAATCCAATTAGGAAAAAGCTTCTTTGGGCATTGAATACAAGAGGAATTGTTGAAAGTGGAGTCACTATAAAATTAATCATCAACCAAGGCGCCATAATCTCCGAAAGTTGACCTGCAATCATCCATTGCTCTCCGAATACAAATGTGAAAAGCTCTGTTCCAAATAAATATATTATAAGGAAGGGAATAATAGAAAGCAAGAATAATGATGTAACTGTTTTTTTGAATAAAGGCATAATTGAGACACCTTCGTTAAAGTAATTTGAAATTCGATTGAAAAAAACTTGGGATAATGATGCGCCAATTAGCATTACTGGAATTCTCAACATTTTATAGGTATGATCAAAAGACCCGAATATCGTTTCTGAAAAAACCTCTATGATTATGATTCCTACTAAGAGATCTCTCGCATGATCTGACAATGCATGTGGTAGCGATGCCAATGGAAAGTTTTTGTATTCTTTGCGAACAACACGAGTTTTTAATTTAGAAAATATTGATTTAGAAAGAAAATTAAATTTAAAGAAGTCATAAATAAAAAAGACTGAACCTATAATTAGACTTAGTACGAATGAAATAATCAATCCAAAACTTCCAAAATTGAATAATCCAAAAATCACTCTTGATCCATTCAATGATACAGAGTTGATTAATTTTGCCATTGAAAGCTTCTTGAATTTTTCTTTTCGAATGGCCCAGTTTGTACCTAAATTATAGAAAGCCAAAGAAAAAATAGCAGCAACCAATAATAGGAGAACCAAATAGTAATCTAAACTTTTATGTTTGTATAATCCGAAAAAAACTCCAGCAAGCAAAGAGAGTATTGAAGTAATTAGTGTCGTTTTTAAAGCAAATCTGAACAGGTAAAATGCATGGGAATCCCTTTTGGTCAAAGGAATGGCCAATTCATACCTTAAGGTTCCAATCGTTGTTATCAAAAGCGTAATTCTATAAAATATCCCAAATTCACCCATTTCTGCGGGAGTATATATCCTTGTGATAATTGGAGCGAGGAGGTATCCGATAATTTGGGCAATGAGTGTACCCGTCATCAAAATAGCAAGTGATTTCAAAAAATCACTTTCTGATATTCTTTTTTTAAGCCTTTTAAGCATGCGAGGCAAAGATAGGGATTTGGATTTGAAACAATTTTAATTTTCGCATCATTGAACTCCTTATATTTGTGAAAAATAGACAAATGAAAAACATTGCAGTTATTGGCGCGGGAACCATGGGAAATGGAATCGCTCATGTTTTTGCACAGTGTGGTTATAAGGTTAATTTAATTGATGTTTCTACTCCAGCATTGGAAAAAGGATTAGCAACCATTACAAAGAATCTTGATCGTCAGGTCGCAAAGGAAAAAATAAGTGTTTCAGATAAAGATGCAGCTCTTGAAAATATTTCATTGGTTTCCAATTTAAAGGATGGGGTAAGCGGAATAGATTTGGTTATTGAAGCGGCAACCGAAAACATTGATTTGAAGTTGAAGATATTTACGGATTTGGATGAGCTCACCTCTGATCACGCTATACTTGCGACGAATACTTCGTCTATTTCAATTACCAAGATTGCAGCGGCAACAAATAGGGCAGATAAGGTCATTGGAATGCACTTCATGAATCCTGTTCCAATTATGAAGCTGGTTGAAATCATACGAGGGTATTCAACAAGTGATGAGGTTACGCAATGCATAATGGATCTCTCAAAACAGTTAAATAAAATTCCCGTTGAGGTAAATGACTATCCTGGATTTGTAGCCAATCGAATATTGATGCCAATGATTAATGAGGCTATCTGTACCTTGCATGAAGGTGTTGCTGGAGTTTCTGAAATAGATACCGTGATGAAGCTTGGGATGGCGCACCCTATGGGGCCATTACAATTGGCAGACTTCATAGGGCTTGATGTTTGTCTTGCAATTATGGAAGTCTTGTATGACGGATTTGGTAACCCAAAATACGCACCATGCCCATTATTGGTAAATATGGTGACCGCAGGAAAATTAGGTGTTAAATCTGGTGAAGGGTTTTACACCTGGGGCCATGGAACAAAGGAGCTGATCGTTTCGAATAAATTTAAATTTTAAGCAATTTCTTTAGCTTTTTTAAGGCTAGTTGATCTGTTTTAAAACTTAATTGATCCTCATCTATTTCCTGAATTTTCATCCAGCGTTGTTTTTCTCCATTAGTGTTAAAGGGAATAGTATAATCCTTTTTTCCAAAGGAATCTATATTGCTACATTTTACCAAATAATAAAAACAAGTAACTTGTACATTTTTGTGGAAAACGGACTCTTGAAAAAACTCATTTAAAAATATAAGCTCGCTAGAAATAATTTCCGAGTTCAATTCTTCTTTAAATTCTCGAGATAAGGCATCTAGAATTCCCTCACCAAATTCTACACCTCCACCAGGTAATTTTGTGAAAAAAGTATCAAATCGGTATTCGTCAGATAGAAGGAGTTCTTGATCTTCATTTAAGATAAAACCATATACACGAAGATTGAATTGATTCATTCACAGTCCTTGAATGGGAATGGTCTTATTTTATCCTCCCTAACAATACCAATGAATGGACATTTAATTTTATCCGCATTCTTGCCAAATAGTTCAAGAAATTCATCTTGAGTCCAATAAGGAAGCTCTGTTGTATACACCAATACATTGCCGTTAGTCGGATCAATGCGAACCATCCATATTCCGGCTTCTTGACGAATCTTATTCTCTATTTTTGAAATAAGCTCAGTATCATCCGTGTCAAAATGAGCTTGACCAAAATACTTATTCAATTCTTGTGAATATCCGTAACCCGTCAGAATCATTGATATCAAAAACAAAATGGAGAATTTCATAACTATAGTTTTTATAAATATCGGAACTTTTTTCCAGGATAGAAAGCATTTTCTCCCAGTTCTTCCTCGATTCTTAGCAATTGATTGTATTTTGACATACGGTCACTACGTGAAGCAGATCCTGTTTTGATTTGACCGGTGTTTAAAGCAACTGCCAAATCTGCAATGGTATTGTCCTCTGTTTCACCACTTCTATGACTCATTACTGAAGTATATTTATTAGCTGTAGCCATTTGAACGGCATCAATAGTTTCAGATAAGGAACCAATTTGATTGACTTTGACTAATATCGAATTTGCAATCCCTTCATTTATTCCACGCTCAAGCCTTTTCGTATTGGTTACAAATAAATCATCCCCAACGAGCTGCACCTTATCTCCAAGTTCATTTGTAGCCATTTTCCAGCCCTCCCAATCATCTTCAGCGAGTCCGTCTTCAATAGAGACTATTGGATATTTTTTACACCAATCTACCCAAAACGAAACCATCTCAGAGGAGGTCATCTTTTCTCCTGTAGAATCAAAACAATATTTGTCATTTTTAAAAAATTCAGAAGAGGCGGCATCCAGTGCAATGTATACATCTTCTCCCGGTTTAAAACCTGCTTTTTCTATTGCTGCCAAAACAACTGTAATAGCTTCTTCATTAGAACCTAGATTTGGTGCGAAACCACCTTCATCTCCAACATTGGTAGACAATCCTTTTCCCTTTAAAACAGCTTTTAGGTGATGAAATATCTCAGTACCCCATCTGAGTCCCTCCGAAAAAGAACTTGCCCCAAAAGGCATAACCATGAATTCTTGAATATCAATAAGATTATCTGCATGAGAACCTCCATTTAATATGTTCATCATAGGTACAGGCATTGTGCAGGTTCCTACCCCGCCTATATATCTATAGAGGCTAAGCTGTGCTTCATCGGCTGCCGCTTTTGCACTGGCTAGAGAAGTGCCAAGAATTGCATTGGCTCCCAGATTGGACTTATTTTCCGTTCCATCAAGACTAATTAAAGCAGAATCAATGGCTTTTTGATCAAAAATATCCATTCCTCGAAGCGCATCATTAATGGTAGTATTTACATTTTCAACAGCATTCAAAACACCTTTACCTAGATACATTTTTTTATTTCCATCTCTCAACTCAACGGCTTCATGAATACCTGTAGATGCACCGGACGGAACAGCAGCTCTTCCAATATATCCATTGGCTGTAATTACGTCAACTTCAATTGTAGGATTTCCACGCGAATCAAGGATTTGGCGCGCAAAAATACGATCAATATAACTCATTATTTATTTTTTTCTTTATTCATATAATCGATAAAGTCATCGAAAAGATATCTCGAATCATGCGGTCCAGCTGATGCCTCAGGATGATATTGTACCGAAAAAACGGGTTTGTCCTTTAGCTTTATTCCTGCAACGGTATTGTCATTGATGTGAAGATGTGTTATTTCTATATCTGAATGACCTTCAGCACTCTCTTTTGAAATTACAAATCCATGATTTTGAGATGTGATTTCACCTTTTCCTGAAGCTAGATTTTTTATTGGGTGGTTTATTCCTCTGTGCCCATTAAACATCTTTTCCGTTGTTAGACCTTGGCTCATTCCCAATATTTGATGCCCCAAACAAATTCCGAAAATCGGTTTGCTCGATTTTACGATTTCTTTAACCAAATTTGCGGTATCAGGCATTGCGGAGGGATCTCCGGGCCCATTTGACAGCATATAACCATCAGGCTCAAACGAATTTAAATCTTCAAAGGAGGAGTTTAAAGGGAAAACTTTGACATGGCATCCTCTTTCCACCAAGCATTCGATTATGTTTCTTTTTACTCCCAAGTCTAATAGAGATACTTTGTGTTTAATATTTTCAGGTTTAACCTCGTATGCATCAACTGTAGTGACTTTAGATGATAATTCTAAACCACTCATTTTTGGCACGTCTTTGACTTTTTGTTTGAGCTCATTTTCATCTAATATTTCAGATGAGATAATCGCATTCATAGCCCCTTTACTTCTTATATGTCGAACAAGAGACCTTGTATCTATATCTGAAATACCCACAGTATTACTTTCCTGCATATAATCTTGAAGTGAACCTGAAGCAGATATTCTTGAAAATCCGTCGGAAAACTTTTTGGTAATTAATCCGGCAATTTTAATAGAATCAGATTCGCGTTCTTTGTTGTGAATACCATAGTTTCCGATATGCGAAGTATTCATTATTAATATTTGACCATAATATGAAGGATCTGTGAATACTTCTTGATAACCTGTCATTCCTGTGTTAAAGGCTATTTCTCCGGTGGTTGTGCCAATTTTACCTATGGCATTTCCTTTAAAAACAGTTCCATCCTCAAGTACAAGAACTGCATTTTGATTTTCAGACATTCAATTTATTTTTTGTAAAATTAGAAACTTACTACAAATCGAGGCACTAAAAAATAAAAAAAGGCGATGAAACCATCGCCTTTTTTATCAACATCTGTTAATTTCTTAAGTAAGATCAAATTATTTCTCTTCCTTTTTAGTGTCATCTTCACCGTCTTTTTCCTCAGGTGATTCATCCGCTTCTGCTGCTGGAGCTTCTTCCGTTGCTTCTGCTGCTGGAGCTTCTTCCGTTGCTTCTGCTGCTGGAGCTTCTTCCGTTGCTTCTGCTACTGGAGCTTCTTCCGTTGCTTCTGCTACTGGAGCTTCTTCCGTTGCCTCTGCTATTGGAGCTTCTTCCGTTGCTTCTGCTACAGGAGCTTCCGCATTAGAAGTAGTTTCACCAGACTTTTTACCACCTCTTCGAGATCTTCTTGTGGTCTTCTTCGTTTCTTCTTTAGTAAATACTTCATTGAAATCAACCAACTCAATCATACACATTTCTGCATTGTCACCCAATCTGTATCCTGTACGGATAATTCTTGTGTATCCACCATTTCTCGTGGCTATTTTGGGAGCGACATCTCTAAATAATTCAGAAACAGCTTCTTTATTTTGAAGGTAAGAAAATACTGTTCTTCGAGAATGAGTTGAATCAGTTTTTGACTTAGTCAATAAAGGCTCTACATAAACTCTCAACGCTTTGGCTTTTGCCAAAGTAGTCGAAATGCTCTTGTGCTCAATTAAAGAGCAAGCCATATTAGAAAGAAGACTCTTGCGGTGTCCCTTTTTTCTACTAAGATGGTTTACTTTTTTTCCGTGTCTCATTTTTATTATTCTTTGTCAAGTTTGTATTTAGAAACATTCATCCCAAATGTCAAACCTTTATTATCAACTAGATCTTCAAGTTCAGTTAAAGATTTTTTACCAAAGTTTCTGAATTTCAATAAATCAGCTTTTGCATATGAAACTAAATCACCTAAAGTTTCTACATCGGCAGCTTTTAAACAATTTAATGCTCTAACAGAAAGGTCCATATCAACCAATTTAGTTTTAAGCAATTGTCTCATATGTAAAGAAGTTTCATCAAATTCTTCTGTCTCTGATTTTGTATCGCTTTCAAGAGTAATACGCTCATCAGAGAACAACATGAAGTGGTGAATCAAAATTTTAGCCGCTTCTTTTAATGCTTCTTTAGGATGGATAGATCCGTCCGTTTGAATATTGAAGATTAACTTTTCGTAATCTGTTTTTTGTTCAACTCTAAAGTTATCAATCGTATATTGAACATTTACGATAGGCGTAAAAATAGAGTCAATAAATACAGTTCCGAAAGCTGCTGTTGTCGTCTTATTTTCTTCCGCCGGTGCATATCCTCTTCCTTTGTTAATGGTTAGCTCCATTTCAATTCGAACTGAAGATTCCATATTACAAATCACATGCTCTGGATTAAGTACTTGGAACGCACTGGTAAATTTTCCGATATCTCCACCAGTTAATTTATCTTGTCCAGCAACGGTTAAGCTTACAGTTTCTGAATCTGTTCCTTCAATTTGACGCTTAAACCTAATTTGTTTTAAATTCAAAATAATCTCAGTCACATCTTCCACAACACCTTTTATTGTTGAAAATTCGTGATCAACACCTTGAATTTTAATTGAAGTAATTGCGAATCCTTCCAAAGAGGATAACAAAATTCTTCTTAATGAATTACCAATTGTAATACCGTATCCAGGCTCTAATGGTCTGAACTCGAATTCTCCGCTGAACTCATCAGCTTGATTCATGATTACTTTATCTGGTTTTTGAAAATCTAAAATTGCCATGTTTTTATAAGATTATTTAGAATATAATTCAACGATTAATTGCTCTTTGATGTTTTCAGGAATTAGCTCTCTTGATGGTATGCTCATTACAGTACCACTCATTTCAGCATTATCCCAAGTTAACCACTCAAAGGACTTGTCACTACCAGCCAATGAATTGGTGATAGCTTCCAAAGATTTTGATTTTTCTCTAACTCCAACAACATCTCCAATCTTCAATTGATATGATGGTATGTTAACCAACTCACCATTGACAGTGATGTGTTTGTGAGAAACCAATTGTCTTGCACCTCTTCTTGATGGAGAAATCCCTAATCGAAATACAACATTGTCAAGTCTAGCCTCACACAATTGAAGTAAGTTCTCACCGGTAATTCCTTTCATTCGAGAGGCTTTCTCAAACATATTGGAAAATTGTCTTTCTAAAATTCCGTAGGTGTATTTGGCTTTTTGCTTTTCGCCAAGTTGGATCGCATATTCTGATTGCTTTCCTCCTCTACGTTTTGATGGACCATGTTGCCCTGGACCATAATTTCTTTTTTCTAAGGCTTTGTCCGGACCAAAGATTGGATCTTTGAATCGCCTTGCTATTTTTGTTTTAGGACCTCTATATCTTGCCATATTTATTTATTTAGTAGGGTAATCATGAATTAAGGCATTCCTTCGATGATTATTTGTTCCCTTTGTTTATACTCTTCTTCTTTTAGGTGGACGACATCCATTGTGAGGTAGGGGAGTGACATCAACAATTTCAGTAACTTCTATTCCAGAATTATGTAGAGCTCTTATTGCAGATTCTCTACCTGCCCCAGGACCCTTCACATAAACCTTAACTCGTCTAAGTCCAAAATCGTGCGCTTCTTTTGCGCAATCTTCTGCTGCTATTTGAGCAGCATAAGGTGTATTTTTTTTAGACCCTTTAAAGCCCATTTTTCCGGCAGATGACCAAGATATTACCTGACCAGAAGTATTGGTCAAAGAGATAATGATGTTATTGAAGCTCGCTTGAATATGCGCTTCTCCAATTGCATCTATCTTGACATTTTTTTTCTTTTTTTGATTTGCTTTTGCCATTACTTTTCCCTATTAATTATTTAGTTGCCTTTTTCTTGTTAGCAACAGTTTTTCTTTTACCCTTACGTGTTCTTGAGTTGTTTTTTGTTCTTTGGCCTCTTAGTGGTAATCCAGACCTGTGACGAATACCTCTTACACAACCTATATCCATAAGTCTCTTGATGTTTAATTGAACTTCAGAACGCAATTGACCTTCAGTTTTGATTTCATTTACTGAATTTCTTATTGCCGACAATTGGTCATCATTCCAATCTTGAACTTTAATATTCTCATCAATAGAATTGTCTTTTAAAATCTTTTTAGAAGTACTTCTACCGATTCCAAAGATGTACGTCAATCCAACTACACCTCTTTTATTTTTTGGTAAATCAATTCCTGCTATACGTGCCATATATCTATTTATTAACCTTGTCTTTGTTTAAACTTTGGATTCTTTTTATTGATTACATAAACGCGTCCCTTGCGTTTTACAATTTTACAATCCGCACTTCTTTTTTTAACTGATGCTCTTACTTTCATTATTTCTCTTTCTTAATTTATTTATAACGAAATGTTATTCTACCTTTTG
>QOQC01000063.1 GCA_003331365.1 Flavobacteriales bacterium
CTTCCCCCAGTCAAATCCATTAGATTCCCATAACCCTGATCTGCCGTGTAAAGAATCCAATATTCACCGAATGCCTCTAAAACATCATTAGCATCTGCCTTTAAAACTTGACAAACCGCACCTACCAAGTCAAACGTTAATTTATCTGGATAAGGGCTCATACTGATAAAGTCACCCTCGTGAAATTCAGCAATTTCACATACTTTTTCCCAAGCTTCGTCACCATGATTTTCGGTCACCAAGTCTTTAATTGCTTTATTCACAAGACCATACATACAAAAAAGAGTTAAAATTTAATAGCCCGCTAAGATACGTAAACGAGCGCTTAAAAAAAAATATTCATCAGACTATTAAAGTTTCAATTTTGGATACAAGAAAGACAATAACACCGATGGATTTAACATCGCAATCTTTATAACAAATTGAGGAATAGCTTATTTCATTAAAATAAACATTTATTATTAGTTGAGAATTTTAGTATTTTTGCGTGACTATTGCGCCTAAACTACGCAAAACTCTTATAAAACATTGACTAACAAGGATTTAAATCTCGTCCTAACTCTTTTTGTGCTATCGATTTTATTCCTAGTAATTTCGACCAGTGTTTCTTTTGGGCAAGTTACAATCGTTAAACCAACTCTTTCTTTTGGCGCGTGTTCATTTCCTTCTAGTTATCACCCCTTAGAAAACATCGTAATCATTGAAAATGTAAGAGATGATTTCTCAGCCGCTGGAGCGAATCCAAAATCTATAGAACTGACAGCACCAGATAATTTTGAATTCAAACCAGGAACAGGTTTTGCGGTTGTTAATTTAGGCGGCAATTTATCAATGGTTAGTTTCAATTGCACGGCAACAACCGTTACGATAGAATATGACTGTGTAGACGTAAATCTAAATGATAAAATGACCATAATTGGTCTTGAAATCAGAGCTATTAATGAAGCCTCCTCCGGAAACATTACAAAAACAGGAGGTACCGGAATTATTAATGGATTAAGCGTTGGAGAATCACTCACAGAAAATATCAGTTCAACGGATTTTACGATGACACCCGATTACTATTCGACAGTCAACTATCGTCAAGGATTTCTATCCTGGTCAGATGCTTCAACATGGGAATGCGGAGTAGTACCCCCAAATGATGGTTCAGCTACGGTTTATGTCAAGGGTTATCAGGGTGAATACAACACGCAAAATTGTCTGATTTTTGATCAAGACGCCTTTGTTCAGAGTGTAGAAATTTCACAATTTGCAAATCTTTCTCCAGGAGATGGTGGAGGAAAGACCTTAACCATTCAAGATGATTTGATGATTGGCGAAAATGCTAGCTTGAGAAATATAGACTGGAGTTCGAGTGGAATGAATACCGTTAAAATTGGTGGGGACTTTGTGAATAACGGATCGATGGCTACTGATGGATTTAGCAATGCTTACAATTTAAGTATTGAATTTAATGGCACTAGTACACAAAATATTTCTGGTAGTGGTTCATTTCGAATGATAGGTAGTGGTGCAGGTCAAAGCAGCTTAATCATTGATTCGACGGCTGATGTCACACTAGCCTCCACTTTCAGAACCAATGATGACAATGGTGTGCCAGGCTCGGTTATTATCAACGGAATTATACGGTTTTCAGATGAATCCATTGTATTTAATGGCCTTGGCTCATTGGAACTTAATGGATACACCGAACTGAAAACAAGTACCTTTAACGATCATTATCAATTGCTTGGCACAAAAAATATTAATCCCTCAACGAGTACCATCGAATTCACGAATTCAGCTTCATCTATTTCAACAACAAATATTCCAACGACAACCCTCGGCAGTGTGGTAAGTAATGTCGGTTCTGGAGGAGAACTAAACATCGTTAACAATACAATTATATCTGAAACCTTAACCATGCAATCCGGAAACATTAACACTTTTAGTAATACAATTTCTATTGGTTCTTCAACATCGAATATCGGAAGCTTAAACTACCAAAGCGGTTATATAGATGGCATCCTGAAAAGATGGTTTTCAGGAACCAATTCAGGCTCTTCTTCTGGCCTTTACCCTTTGTCAAAAAATGGAACTCAAAAAAGATTTGTAACTGTTGAATATACTGAAGCTACAGATGGGGGCTCTGTCAAAGCCGAATGGATCAACTCGGCAATGGGGTATAATTTAAATACGGATACAATTTCTACCAATTGTAATGGTTCTTTCATTATTGAAAACACAGACAATGGGTATTGGGAAATGACACCCAATGATGGCATCACTACAAGCGAAAACAAGTCATATAATATTACCCTTGAAGGGGAGGGTCTTTTAAGTCTTGTAGACGAATGTCACGTTACCGCAATCAAAAGAGTGGGATCAGATCCATGGGTCGTCTCAGGAACGCATGTAGACAACTCCGGTTCAATAACAAATCCTGTTTCAAAGAGAATTGGAGCAAGTGGATGGAGTAATTGGGGTTTTGCTGGTGGATCAGGAACGCCCTTACCTGTTGAGCTTAGCTACTTTAATACCCAATGTGAGGATGAAAATGTAAATATTTCATGGGTCACGCAATCAGAATACAATTCTAGTCACTTTGAGCTTCAAAAATCAAGAGATGGTTTTACTTGGGAGACACTTGAATCGATATCAGCAGCTGGTATGAGCAATGCTGAAATATTGTATTCATATATTGATTCTGAGGCATATGACTGTTATTACAAACTGATACAATATGACATGGACGGAAAGACTGAAGTTTTTGGTCCTGTACACTCAGGTTGCTCAAATCAAAACTCCTTTATTACCACCCATCCTAATCCAAGTAGCGATAGTTTTAATTTGATTATTAATGACAGCAAGTTTTTTGGTCAATCACAAGTTGAATATTATGACACTCAGGGCAAAATTGTGTTGAGAGATGATCTACATTTAAAAGATGGGATTAATCTATTTGTGATTGACTCCTCTGCATTAAAAAAAGGAACATATATGATTAGGATTATAAATAATAAACATCAAAAAGTCCTTAAACATATCATCGAATAATGTGTTTTCAAAAGCAGAATGAACCCATAAAACGCATTTAACATATATTCCAAACGGTTTCATAAATCTTTAACTATTTTTGCATTCAATTATGGCAGAAAAATTCATAGATAATATTATTTCTAAGGTCTTTTCAATGAAAACCATGACTTCAGGTCTGGTCATTTTTCTTCTAGGAATAGGTGCTGCTACATTTATTGAATCTAAATACGGAATTCAGGCAGCCAAAATATTGATATACAATGCCACTTGGTTTACAATTCTTCTTGTCTTTCTGAGTCTTAATATGATTTCGAATATATTCGTTTATCGGATGTATAAAAGAGAAAAAATGGCCATTTTCTCCTTTCATATTGCCTTCCTACTTATTATGCTTGGAGCCGGCGTGACGCGTCAATTTAGTTTTGAAGGAGTCATGGTAATCAAAGAGGGGGAAACAAGTGATTTCATTTACACGGCTGACCCTCATTTATTGGTTAAAGTTCAAAACAAAAAAACAGGGAAATCAAAGGTTATTGGAAAAAAGCATTACCTATCCGAAGTTACACATGGTTTTGGGAATTATTTTTCGGACGAATTGGAATTTGAAAATAAGGACATTTCTATCGAATATGTGAATTTCCAAAGCAAACGCGTTGACTCTTTTCAAATCAATAAAAAGTTTAAAAATTCTGTGGTTTTGGATATCGTAACAGAAGGAAGAAAATCCCATTACATTGGAGAAAATGATCAACTTTTGGTTGGTAACGTTCTGTTGGGGTTTGAAAAAAAATATAAGAATAATGGTATCCTATTAAAAAATCAAGAGGAAAAGATATTTGTTAAATCAAATTATACGATTACCTACAACCCTCCAATGTATAGTTTGAAAAACATTCTTTCTGAAAATACAGTGGATAGTATCATGAAGGGTTTTATACCCATGCCAGACAGTTTAATTTTTGAAATCCCAATAAATAAATGGACAGAATTAAATGAAGGCACTCGTTACGAAATCAATAATTCAAGTCAATTTGTTGTAAAAAATATTTTTTTCAATGCCAAAAAAGCACTGATATCATCTGGTAATGAGAATAGAGATACAGACTATTTAACGGTGAAATTAAATGATGGAAAAACATCTAAAAATGTAACATTGCAAGGGGGAATGGGAAAGACTTCAACTCCTAAGACTATTTCCATGAACGGACTTGAATATCAACTCGAATATGGCTCTATCCGAAGACCTATTCCTTTTAAAGTAACTTGTCGTGACTTCCAACTTGAAAATTATCCAGGAACAGAATCACCTTCTTCTTTTGCAAGCGAGGTAACCATAATCGATACCGTTGAGAAGAAAAAAATCAATAAGCGTATTTTTATGAATCACGTTTTGGACTTTAAGGGTTACAGGTTCTTTCAATCAAGCTATACCTTAGATGATCTCAAAACTCCCTTAATAAATGAAGAAGGTACCATATTGAGTGTAAATCATGATTTTTGGGGGACCAATATTACCTATTTGGGATATTTGTTAATGGCTATAGGAATGATTCTTTCCATTATAGCCCCAGTGGGAAGATTTAGAGATCTCAATAAAAAACTTAGAAAAATTAAACAAAAGAATCCATTAAAGAGCTTGCTCCTATTCGTGGTGTTATCATCATTGGGTACGACGATTTATGCCCAAGATCATCATGAAAATGATGGACATAATCATAAAAATGACAACAAAATAGTCAGAGGTGAAACTTTTCATGTGATTTCAGAAGAGCATGCCGATGAATTGGCAACCCTCCCTGTACAGAGCTTTGATGGAAGAATTGTTCCGATTCATACTGTTTGTGACCAACTCCTTAGAAAAACATACAGAAAAAATGTTTTGGAGCACAAATCCAAAACCTACAATGCTGTACAATCTATTTTCAGTATGTATTTGTATACTGAGTATTGGGAAAAGCAAAATACCATTTACATACCCTCTGTATTACAAAAAAGGTTAAAACTTGATAAGTATGAGAGTTATCGATCCATTTCTCAGATTGATAAAGAGGGAAATCCTATTTTCAAATGGGAGGATCAATATAAAAAAGCATTTCAAACACCTGAATCAAATCGCAATGAATTTGATAAAAAAATCATCAAACTCCATGAGAAATTTCAAGTTACAACCATGATTTTTCGGGGCGTGTTTTTAAGGGTCAATCCAATAAAAAATGATGCTAATAATAGGTGGATAGATAACTCAGAATTACAAAATATCCATTTTAAATTAATGGATTTTAATTCATTGAAAATTTACCTAGACAAAAACTTAGATAGCCTAAATGAAGATGACAAAATTGCTCTAAACAATCAAATATTAATTGATTCATTAAAACTAAATGAATACTCAGAATTCCTTACAAGGAATCCGATTCTCTATAATACAAATCAATACTTATTGAGTCTTAAGCCGTCAGACGGAATTAATAATTCGAATGAAAGTAGTCGATTATTGGCTGAACTAAAAAAAGAACAACGCAAAGTCGCTGGAAATATAATTCCCAGTGAAAAGATGTTAGATCTCGAGGTTCAGTATAATAGATGGGAGGTTTTTAAAAAGACTTATCAAGCATATGGTCTCATCGGTTTTCTGATGCTCATTATTTTCTTTATTCAGATTTTTGTGACAGAAAAAAATATTCTCCTTAAGGTCTTTGATTATACGCGGAAAGTGCTCTTTGTTTTTCTTATTGGAGTTTTTGCCTTTCATGCAAGCGGACTGGTAATCAGATGGCTGGTTTCCGGTCATGTCCCCTGGAGCAATGGATATGAAGCAGTTGTTTTTATTGCTTGGGTAACGATGCTTGCAGGATTTCTATTTTCAAGGAAAAATGCAGTTGTCATTGCAGGAACGGCAGTCTTGGCATCACTAATGATATTTGTTACGGAGCTGAACCTATTAGATCCTGAAATCACCCCATTACAACCCGTCTTAAAATCCTATTGGTTAATGATTCATGTGGCTGTAATTACAGGAAGTTATGGCTTTTTAGGCTTGGCATGTATTCTTGGGTTTTTGAATCTAACCTTATACATTTGCAGAACTCAAAAAACGGCAAACTCAATAACAACAAATATTACCGAGCTTACCTATATTTCTGAAATGACCATGACAATTGGTGTTTTTATGCTCACGATAGGTACTTTTTTAGGTGGGATATGGGCCAATGAATCTTGGGGGCGTTACTGGGGATGGGACCCCAAAGAAACGTGGGCTTTGGTTTCCGTATTGGTCTATGCCACCATTCTGCATCTTCGATTTATACCTGCTTTAAAAAGCAAATTTGTATTTAATTTAGTGGCCTTTTGGGGATATTCAGCAATTCTATTTACATTCTTTGGAGTGAACTTTGTATTAGTCGGATTACATTCATATGCGCAAGGAGATGGTTTGGGGGATATTCCAAATTGGATTTGGATTACTGCAATTCTATTTCTTGGTTATAGTATTTTGGCCTATTTCCGAAACAGGTCTTACTTAAATTCAAAATCCATTTAATATGATTTCTTCTCGAGTATTACACGAGGACAATCATCTCATTGCCGTTAATAAAAAATCATCTGAAATCGTTCAAGGAGATCGCACTGGAGATACTTCTATGCCCGATGAAATAAAGGCATATCTTAAAAAAAAATACAACAAGCCCGGAAACGTTTTTTGTGGCGTAATTCACCGATTAGACCGGCCTACCAGTGGTGTAATTCTCTTCGCAAGAACAAGTAAAGGTCTAGAAAGAATGAATAAGCAATTCAGGGACAAAGAAACTTCGAAAACTTATTGGGCTGTTCTTGAGAATAAACCACCTCAGAAAAATGGAACACTCATTCATTTTCTCAAAAAAAATGAAAAACAAAATAAAAGTTATACCTGCTCGGAAAATACCGCAGGAGCGAAGGAAGCAATTCTGCACTATACATTGATTTCTTCTTCAGATAGATATCACTTGGTGGAAGTCGAGCTCGAAACAGGGAGACATCACCAAATAAGAACTCAGCTTGCCAGTATTGGATGCTGTATTAAAGGTGATTTAAAATACGGAGCAAAAAGGTCGAATGGTGATGGTTCGATTTGTCTTCACTCTAGAAAGCTCAAATTCAATCACCCCACAACAAAAAAAGAAATCTGCCTAGTCGCTCCTCTACCGGAAAATGTGTATTGGAGAATCTTCGACGAATTCAATTAATTCTTTCTAGTTAATTGTTGGAAGGTATACAAAATTTCAGTGGCAATCTGAAGACTCCTTTCAATATAATGCGGCAATGGATTTTCAGTCTCATCAAATTCTTTTGGGTCGTCATAGGTGGTTGA
Source organism: Flavobacteriales bacterium (assembly GCA_003331365.1). Taxonomy (GTDB): domain Bacteria; phylum Bacteroidota; class Bacteroidia; order Flavobacteriales_D; family Crocinitomicaceae; genus UBA952. Next base: position 7,373 of record QOQC01000063.1, read on the forward strand.
AAATCTCTTTTTTGCACCGGGTACCAAGGGACAGTTGACATCAGAATCAGAGCAGGTCATGACAGCTATAAAATCCTTTTGAGGCAATGATTCGTCTGTATTTGCTTTCGAGTAGCATTCTATGTATTCCTCATTATTATAATGCACATGATACATTGGATTCTCACAAGACATATCATCACATTTGATGTCAAAACCAATTTGTTTTAAGGCAGCGATTGTATTCGGATGGCAAGCCGTTGCCACTGTACCTCCTGAATAGGTTTTTAGATTAGTGACCTTAAAATAAACCGAAGCAATATGTCCCCAAACTTGAGCAAAATGACTTCGTCTCGAATTATGTGTACAGAGGTAAACCACAACAACAGAATCACCATTTTGCTCCTTCAGAGCTATTTCCTTTTTCAAAGAACTCGCCAAATCGTTTAATATGACTTTACGCTCCACAGAAATCGTTTGTTCAGTATCTGAAATTAGCTGCTCACATGTCCTTTTCAAAATATCATTTAGCATTGATGTTATTTTTGTACAAATAAAAATGAAGATACGTTGAATAATCAAATATCAAGCATAGAAAATGAACAATTTAGACATCTGATGGACCATTTTTGGAGTGAAGATATATTTCGAAAAAAAACATTAGCTCAAATAGAAAAAGATTTTGCGTTGAGTGGCATATTAATGCAAAGAGGTTTGATCCAAAAATGCAGCAATCAAAAAGACCTTGAAGCCCTTATCATTCAATCCATAAATAAAAAAAATATTGATTCATTACTCTATATTGTTGACCTGAAAGATAATGTAAAAACCAAACCCGAAAAGCTTGCATTCACTATCATAACAAGGATTGCTTTTAAAGTATTTTTAAGGACTCATTTTGATTCAAAATAAGCTTGTTAAAATCTAGTAATTTGACAGTCTATTTATCTCAACTGAATTGTTATTTTTGTATAAAATCAATTGTCAATGAATTTTATCGTTTCGAGCGCAACACTTTTACGTCACTTGCAGAATATTTCTGGAGTTCTCAATACCAGCAACACCCTTCCTATTTTAGATAATTTTTTATTTTCTATTAATGGCAATCAACTTACCATTTCTGCAACTGATTTGGAAACTACAATGACGACCAAACTTGATGTACAATCCGAGGAGGATAGTGCTGTGGCAGTGCCAGCAAAAAAAGTTTTGGATGTTCTTAAAAGCCTTCCGGATCAACCTTGCACATTTAAGGTAACTGGAGATAAGTACAAAATCGGCATTGCTTATGACAATGGAAGAGCTGAGATGCAAGGTTTTAATGGAGAAGAGTTTCCAAAGCTCCCTAAAATTGAAAACCAAAGCACGATTAAGATTTCAGGTGAAATAGTGGCTAATGCCATCAACAGAACCTTATTTGCAGCTGGGAATGATGATCTTCGACCCGCAATGTCAGGTGTCTACTGTCAATTTTCAGGAAACGAAATTGTATTTGTTGCAACAGATGCTCATAAATTGGTTAGATATAAACGAAATGATGCAAAATCAACAGATAGCTCGGACTTTATATTGCCAAAGAAACCACTAAACATGCTCAAGTCAAATTTGACTGGTGACGAAGAAATTACCTTGGAATATAACCAATCAAATGCAGTATTTACATTCAATGATATGGTACTGTCATGTCGTCTTATTGATAGCAAATACCCAAATTATGAGGCTGTAATTCCAAAGGAAAATCCAAACGTACTTACCATTGATCGTTTACAGCTATTAAATTCAATTAAGCGTGTTTCAATATTCGCCAATAAGACAACACATCAAATCAAGCTAAAATTTGCCGGCGCAGAACTCAACTTATCTGCAGAAGATACAGATTTCGCTGATGCCTCTAATGAAAGACTAACTTGTAATTATGATGGAGATGATCTAGAAATTGGATTTAATTCTCGATTTATTATAGAAATGCTCAATAATCTCGATTCAGATGAAGTTCAGCTTGCCATGAGTGAACCAAGTCGAGCAGGTATTTTAACGCCCACAACTACAGCCTCAGAAAATGAAGATGTACTGATGTTGGTTATGCCTGTGATGCTGAATCGTTAAAATATGAATGCAACAAGGAAGCTAATCAGAGAACAAACTGTTGAAGAATTAGCCGAATACCTCAAATCAAACAATTTTCCCTCATTTCGCGCCAAACAAATCATGGATTGGCTGTGGAAGAAGAATGTAGGTTCTTTTGAGGAAATGAAAAACATTGGTAAAAACCTGCAGGAATTTTTGAATTCAAGTTTCATCATTGACAAAGTCTCACTGAAAGACCAGCAAATTAGCAAGGATAAAACCATAAAATGCGCTTTTGAAGTTGACAAAAACAGTGTTGTAGAAGGTGTTCTTATTCCCACAAAAAAGAGAATGACGGCATGTATCTCATCACAAGTAGGTTGCAGTCTTGCTTGTACTTTTTGTGCAACTGGTCGTTTAAAGTTGCTGAGAAATCTCTCAGCAGGTGAAATTTATGATCAAGTATTCCATTTAAAAAATGAGGCCAATACTCAATATCAAAAGTCTTTGTCAAATATTGTATACATGGGTATGGGAGAGCCCTTATTAAACTATAAAAATGTATTGAAATCTATCAACTGGATTTGTTCTGAAGAAGGACTTGGGATGTCACCTAAAAGAATCACGCTGTCTACCGCGGGCATTTCAAAAATGATTAAAAAGCTTGGCGATGATGAAGTTCGATTTAATCTTGCTTTGTCTCTACATGCAGCAAATGATGAAAAACGGAATAAGATCATGGAAATTAACGAATCAAATAATCTAGATTCATTACGTGATGCTCTAACGTATTTCTATGAAAAAACAAAATCTAGGGTGACCTTTGAATACATTATTTTCGATGGGTTCAATGATGAACTTTCAGATGCACGTGAATTGGCAGAATTCGCCAAATGTGTTCCGAGTAAAATTAACATTATAGAATACAATCCCATTGATGGTGAACCCTTTAAACAAGCACAAGAGGATAAGGTAAATCAATTTGCTTTATTCCTTGAATCATTAAATATGATTGTAAATGTACGACGAAGCCGAGGAAAAGATATAGATGCCGCCTGTGGCCAATTGGCAAATAAAAACAAAGCCATCTCGTTGGATGAGCGAAAACTTAAAAAAGAATGATTAAAGTAAAAGATCTTTCCAAGAAATTTTCCTTAAACAAAGAACAACGCAAAGAAAGGAATACAAATGACAATTTTGCCTTTGCAGTAAAAGACATCAGCTTTGAATGTAAGCCTGGAGAAATATTTTCATTATTAGGGCCAAATGGTGCAGGTAAAACAACGACCCTACGCATGCTCTCTACAGTAATAACACCAACATCTGGTTCAATTGTCATTGGAGGCGTAGACGCCATAACTGAGCCTCAAGAGGCAAGAAGGAAAATAGGATTTTTAACAGGGTCAACTGGGTTGTATGCAAGATTGAACGCCCATGAGCTAATTGATTATTTTGCTTCACTATACGATGTGCCAAATCCAGTGGTCAGAGAAAGAAAAAAATATTTATTTGACTTGTTGGACATGAATGAGTTTGCGAATAAAAAAATTGGCAAACTCAGTACCGGTATGAAACAAAAAGTTTCCATTTGCAGAACAATGATACACGATCCGGAAATTGTGATTTTTGATGAGCCTACAAGCGGTCTAGATGTCATTACAGCAGAAAGTATTATTCAGCTTATTCGCGATTGTAAATCACAAAACAAAACCGTTATTTTTTCAAGTCACATTATGGGGGAGGTAGATCTTTTATGTGATCGATTAGCCATCATCCATAAAGGCGAGATGAAGTACAAAGGGAGTATGGAAAGCTTTCGAGAACAAATGAGTGAAAAAAGCATTACCGCTGAATTTATCAAAACCGTACAAGCCTAAGATTATGATATTTAATATTTTCAAAAAAGAATTAAAAGAAACGCTTCGTGACAAAAGAACATTAATCATGATGCTTGTCATACCCATACTCATATTTCCGTTAATTCTGAATGTTGTAGTTGGGGTTTCCTCATCTTTTGAGGAATCTGCTGAAAACAAAACCTTAAAAATTGGTATCCTTGGAGAGCCAGATGATTATTTTGCTCAAAAGCTCAATGAAATTCCTAATGCCTTAGGACCAAAAACCTTGATTCCCTACCATGGGGACTCTACAAAAATGAGGGCGCATCTTAAAGAAGAAAAGCTAGATCTGATTTTTATTTACGATTCGAAATTTTCTGAAAAACTGGATAAAATGGAACCCACAAAATTGGTTTGTTCATTTGACAAGACCAATATTGGTTATGATCAACGGGCTCAAAAATACGTACAGTTTATAGAAGCTGGGGAAAAGCTTAAACGCTATGAAACGCTGAATATTGATGAACAACAAATTACCCCCTTTGAAATTGCCTATGAAAATAGTGCAAGCAATCAAAAAATGATTGGTGAACTCGTCGGTGGATTCTTACCGTATATTTTCATTGCCTTTGGATTTATGGGCTGTATGTATCCCGCTATTGATTTATTTACGGGTGAAAAAGAAAGAGGGACTATTGAAACCTTACTAACCACACCTGTAAGTAGATGGCAATTTCTTGTTGGAAAAATGATCGTCATTATCTTATCTGGTCTAATGGCTTCCTTTTTTGCCCTGCTGGGATTATTCTTGTCGATAAATTTTATGGATATTATTCCCGATCCTGAAATCATGAAAGTTGTCAATCAGATTCTCAGTATTGGTTTCGTATTGAAATTATTCTTTTTGCTACTTCCATTAACGGTTTTTTTCGCAGGAATAATGATTCCGATTGCAGTTTACACGAAAACGTTCAAAGAAGCCCAAAGTATCATTGCACCATTAAATATCCTAGTGCTATTACCAGCAATGGCGGGTCTTTTTCCTGGTATAGAATTAAATATAAAAACAGCCATGATTCCTATTCTAAATATTGTCTTGACAACAAAAGGGCTCATCGGTGGGCATATTGATTACTCCCTTTTGGCTTTGAGTTTTTTGGTGATGTTGATACTGGCGATCATCGCCGTAATGATTTCATTTAAACAATTTGGTAAAGAGTCAAATATTTTGTCTTAATGAAAATGCTCCAATCTAAAAATTAAAGCTTTCCTTTCTTGGATTTGCCAGGTAAAAGATCATTTAATTTCAATTGATAGTCAACTCCTAATATCAATTTTATCGAATTATTATTATAAATCCTATGATCGATACGGGTGAAGATTCGAATTGAATGAGGACCATCTAACTCAAAATCTGTACCTAATGTATATCTCATTTTATCAATTCGATTACCATAAAGTCCAGAATT